>DCEE01000059.1:13846-104748 GCA_002316795.1 Synergistaceae bacterium UBA1037 | reverse complement strand
AACGCCAAACTGGGACAGGGTGAATATATGGTCGCAGAGCTTGATGAAAGCGACCGCTCCTTCGTATATTTCCACCCGGAGATCGCAGTCATAACAAATATCGACTGGGACCACAGGGATCACTACATGACATTCAAGTCGGTCACGGACGCTTTTGCGGAGTTCCTGGCACACAGGAAAGAGGGCGGGAAAAGCATCGTCTGCATGGAAGACCCCGGGGTCAACACGCTCTGTTCAGATTACGGCATTTCTAACGGGACGATCACGTACGGATGGGGGACAGGCTGGGACTGGGGAGCCACTGAGGTGTGCCACAACAACGGCGGAGGTGTCTCATACACACTTAACCGGAACGGAGAGCGGGCAGGCAGGGTCGTGCTTGCCGTATCGGGCGAACACAACGTGCTGAATTCCCTTGCTGCCTGCGCTGCGGCCCATGAAATGGGCATACCGGACGAAAAGGTCAGGGCGGCACTTGCCGGGTTCAAAGGAGCAAAACGCAGGCTCCAGAAGATGGGAGAGGTCGGGGATATCCTGGTTTACGACGACTACGGGCACCATCCCAGCGAGATCTGCGCGACGCTCAGCACCGTCCGTAAAATTTTTCCGAAACGAAGGCTGGTTACGGTCTTCCAGCCCCACCGCTTCAGCAGGACCGCGGCGCTGTACAAGGAGTTCGCCGATGCGCTCTCGCTGGCGGACAGGGCTTTCATCCTTCCTGTTTACGGATCTGACGAGATGCCGATAGAAGGGGTCTCGTCCAAGATGATCTTCGACGCGGCGTCCGAGGACAACAGGGCGCATTATGAACTCTCAGGCAACTTCGATGACCTGGTCCGTTCCGTCTGCTCAACAGCGAGGAGCGGCGACGTGATCCTTACTATAGGAGCGGGAAGTGTCGGCACCCTCGGCAAAAAAATATGCGAGACTCTCGAACTCATGAGCAAAGAAGAGGGGAAAGAGTGATTTGGCGACGGATCATCCTCTCAGGGACCTTAATACATGGGGAGTCGGCGGCACATGCAGCACATTTGACGCGCCGGTGACCGCGGAAGAGGCTTACTCGGCAGTTGCGGCGTCGCTTAAACGAGATCTGCCTCTCTATGTTCTTGGAGGGGGATCCAACGTACTTGTATCCGACGGGCAGATAAAGACCGCGGTCATACATACCGGAAGGCTTGATTTCATAAAGATCAGGAGCAATGCCGACGGCAAAAGTGCGGAGATCGAAGCCGGAGCAGGCGTACAGGTAAAAAAACTGCTTTCCATAGCGATGAGCGAAGGGTTCGGCGGGCTTGAGTTCCTTACCGGCATTCCGGGGACTCTGGGCGGAGCGATCTGGGGAAATGCCGGAGCCGACGGCACAGGATTCGGCGGTCTTGTGAAGGAGGCATCCGCGGTCGGCCGCGACGGCCGGCCAATAAGGCTTGCGAAGAATGATTTCCACTGGAAGTACCGAGCCTGCCCCCTGGACGAAAGCCTGATAGTGCTTGTTGCATCGTGTGTGATATCTTTGAAAATGGAGAACAGGTCAGACATTTTTGACAGGATCAAAAAGTACGCCGCCATGAAAAAGGGTCAGCCGCTAGGAAGAAAGACGGCGGGATGCGTATTCAAGAACCCGGAGGGAACATCTGCCGGCCTCCTGCTGGACAGATCAGGCTGCAAGGGGATGAGGGTCGGAGGAGCAGTGGTCTCGCGCTCTCACGCAAATTTCATTGAAAACGAAGGCAATGCCACATCCCGGGATATATTTGAACTATGCGAGCTTTGCAGGGAGATGGTGTACAGGGATCACGGGGTATATCTGGAATATGAAATTAAATTTCTGGGCAGTTTCGAAAAGGACTAAAAAGAGACTTAAGCTTTTTTTTGTTATCATGTCTCTGTCCGGCGGAATGCTTGCGGCTGCAGAGGCCAGATATGCCGTTCTCAGGCTTTACGGTATAGAGATAGACCCAAGGGGGATACTCTCCGAACAGGTGGTCTGGGGGACTGTAAAGCCCAGTCAGGAAAAGGTATGGATCCTGTTCTGGCTGTCAAAAGAGGAATACTGCAGGAACATTGAGGCATATTACCCTGTGAACCTGCGTATGGAACTTTCGGGATGGGGAAAATTCAGGCTTGAAGTCCTTCCTCTCGAGGCAGCGTTCAGGATGTACTGGGGCGGAAGGTTCTGGTATGTTTCGGCAGACGGGAGGATGTGGCTGAGTTCGCTCAGGGAGAGTTCCTTCACATCTTCGGAAAAGGCGGACGCACTTCCGATGCTCTCCTGGTCCACGGACAGGGAGACACCTGCAGATCTTTCAGACGAACACGGCAACGTCTTTCATTCCAGCCTTCCGTTGCAGAAGATAAAACTCTGGCATGAAAACCTGAAAGCTTTGGGCTGGTCGGAGAGGGTGAAATTCATCCAGGCGGGCTTCAGGGAAGGCAATAATGTCGTAAGGCTGATCTTTTACGGTCCTGACGGCGGCAACGGGGCGAACATAATGCTTCCCGACGATCCCGGAGAATGGCAGACGTCGGGACTGGCAATCAAAAAGATCTATCCCGATCTATCTAAGATTTCCCCGGATGTCTTGATCGACGCCACATATAAAGATAAAATTCTTGTGAAAAATAAGGTACAATAAGTCTTGAAAAATGTTTCTCATCTAAAGAGAGGGGGCTATTTGATTGTTTAGGAAAGCCTCAGGTTATCCATCAGATCGTGAGCCTGAACTCCTTGCCGGACTTGACCTCGGAACAAGCAAGGTCACCGTTGTTGTCGCGGAAAGGGAACCGGGGAGCGAGGAAGCTCAGATCATCGGTGTTGGACAGGCTCCGTCAAATGGTATCAGGAAGGGACTCATAGTTAATCTTGACCAGGCTGTCAGGTCTGTAAGGCAGGCAGTCAGCGATGCGCAGAATATGGTCGGCCAGGATATCACAGAAGTTACCGTGGCTTTTGGCGGCGGAGAAGTCACCAGTATAAGAACTAAGGGGATGGTATCCCTCGGCCGGACGCCCCGCCCGGTAATGCAGCTGGACATCGAAAGAGTCATTGAGGCTGCTCAGGCGGATGTCGCCGTGCCGGCGAATCAGAGCATTCTGCACACTATCCCGGTAGAGTATTCCCTCGATGGCAATGTCGGCATAGATGACCCTCTGGGCATGACTGCCATCAGGCTGGATATACAGCTGCAATCGGTAATAGTCCCTACATCCACCATCCAGAACGTTATGAACTGCGTTGACAAGGCGGGACTTGATGTTGCCGGACTGGTGCTGAAGCCGCTTGCCTCGGCACTGGGAGTCATCTCGCCCGAAGAGGCCCTTGCGGGAGCCGTCGTCATAGACATAGGCGGCGGGACCACCGGAGTGGCTGTATTCTCTGACGGAAGGCCGAAGCACCTTGGCCTGATCTCGGTCGGCGGAGACCACATAACAAACGACATAGGAAGCGTTCTGAAGCTGCCCCTCAATAAATCCGAAGAGCTGAAGAGGGAGATCTCCGTATTCACAGCACCCGAAGACCCTTCTGAGACTGTCGATTTCGTATACAACGGCAGGAACTACAGCATATCCAAAAATGACCTCCACGAAATAGTAAGGTGCCGGATCGAGGAGCTCTGCGACATGCTGGTCCGTCCCCAGATCAAGGCAGCGGGCATCCCGATGCTTCCGGCAGGGATCATTCTTACCGGGGGCGTATCAAAGACCGAGGGGATCGATGCATTTGTACTTGACATAATGGACCTTCCCTCCAGAGTATCGTCGCCCATAGACGCGAACAGGATGCCCCCCGGGAGGAACACGCAGGAATATGCGGCCGCAGCGGGCATCATCCGTTATATCGCGGAACGTGAGAGGGACCCCTTCCGTTACCTTGACAATCCGCTTATCAGAGGCGTATCCGCCGACGACGGAGGCAGACCTTCCATAGTGCCTGAAACGAGAGTCAGGATCAGGCTGGATGAGAACAACAAGGTTTCCGGCCCCGGCTTCAACCCGCTTGAAGGGATCAAAAATGCCTTCAAGGACCTTTTTTAGACATCGACCCTGAGTGACCGAAGGGGGATTTACTGTGGCCGATATGACTGAAATATTCCAGCTGGACAAATCAAACTACCCGACAAGAGAAGTAATAAAGGTAGTCGGCGTGGGAGGTGCGGGCAACAACGCGCTCAACCACATAATAAGGGGCGGACTGAACGGAGTTGAGTTCATCGCCGCAAATACCGACATGGCGCATCTTGAGCTCTCCGAGGCGCAGAACAGGATCATTCTGGGCAAGGAACTGACGAAGGGGCTGGGCGCAGGTTCCGACCCGGAGATCGGCTTCAAGTCCGCTCAGGAATCGAGAGAAGAGATAAGAGCCGCCGTTGAAGGTGCCGACATGGTCTTCATAGCAGCGGGAATGGGAGGGGGCACCGGTACCGGGGCCGCTCCCGTGATAGCTTCCGTTGCAAAAGAGGCTGATGCGCTGGTCGTTGCTGTTGTAACACTTCCTTTCTCATTTGAGGGCAAGCGCCGCATAAACCAGGCCAACCTTGGCATAACGCAGCTGAAGGACAAGGTCGACGCGCTGATAATGATACCGAACGACAGGCTGCTGAGCGTAACCGAGAAGAAGACCACCATAAACGATGCTTTCAGGATAGCTGACGGCGTCCTCCATCAGGCTGTACAGGGCGTTACTGACCTCATCCTTCGCCCGGGCCTCGTCAACGTCGACTTTGCGGATGTGAAGACGATAATGTCAAACGCCGGCTCGGCGATCATGGGAATAGGGGAAGGCTACGGCGAAAAACGCGCAGCCACCGCTGCATACAACGCTATAAACAGTCCTCTGATGGACACGGACATGAGCGGAGCAAAGGGCATCCTCTTCAACATC
Organism: Synergistaceae bacterium UBA1037; assembly: GCA_002316795.1. Classification (GTDB taxonomy): domain Bacteria; phylum Synergistota; class Synergistia; order Synergistales; family Synergistaceae; genus Caenicola; species Caenicola nitritireducens. Next base: position 99,866 of record DCEE01000059.1, on the reverse strand, counting down.
ACCGGAGGGGCGAATGTGGGGATACATGAGATAAACGAGGCGACAAAGATCATAACCGAAGCTGCCGATGAAAATGCGTTCATCATCTGGGGACATGTGTTCGATCCCGAAATGGATGACTCTATACAGATCACCGTTATTGCGACAGGATTTGACGGCCAGGGCAAAAAAGAAGTTCATGCCGACCCGGGCTTTTCAAAGAAAGTAGACATATCTGCAGTGAAGCACCTGAATGCTTTCAGCTCCGGCAGGACCGCAGCACAGCCTCATATCCAGCAGACTGCGGCCAATGCTGACAAGGGATCGGCACAGAGAGTCTTTTCCGCTTCGGCTTCCCAGGAGACAGCCGAGGAAAAGTTTGCGGCATCCAGCGACGAGAACTTTTTGAAAGAATCGAAGAGATCGGTCCCCGAAGAGAACAAACAGCATCAGAACCTTATCTCTCCGCAGGAACAGGATACCCCGACCGTAATGAGGATCGCAAGGGCTGCTCCCTCACAGACCGGACAGATCCAGGACGAGGACATGTTCAAAGGGAGCGGCGCTCCCGTAGACCAGTTCGACGTACCCGCTTACTTAAGGCGGAGGCGCGGATCCTGAAAAGGAAAAGGGAAGCAGGCTCTTGCACAGGGAAGATCACCGCATGGCAGAGCTGGAAAGAATATCGCATGGATGAAGAGTGCGTAACGGAGCTGCCCAGGGGAGGAGATCTTCCTTGGGCGCTCTTCTATCCGGCAGATTACGCCGTGGCGTCATCCAACCTCGGTTACCACTACGTATACCGTGCCCTTAAGGAACTTGGTGTTGCGGCAGAACGGTTCTGCGGTTCACCGGTGCCTTTCAGGTCAATAGAAGGGGATACTCTTCTTGAGCGTTTCCCTGTCATCACTGCAAGCGTTGCCTACGAAGGAAATGCTGAGGCCTTTTTCAGATGGCTGGATACCGCAAACATCCCCCTCCATTTTGAAGACAGGCTTTCGGGCAGTTTTCCAATAATTGGAGCTGGCGGCGCAATGACATATATCAACCCTCTTCTTCTGTCGGCAGTATGCGACTTCATCGTTTTGGGAGACGCCCTCGATGCACTGCCGTTTGCGGCAGAGTCACTGCGGAGGTATCTGGAGGACGGAAACAAGGCAAAACTATTCTCCATGCTGGCGGAGCATCCTTCGATTTTTGTGCCGCCGGTCCATATCCGGCAGGGCAGCGTTTCTGCAAAGAGACGCACGGCAAACGATCAGCCGCTTGACGGAAGTTATCCGATGAACAGCACCTGGCTTACACCGAGAAGTTCCTTCGGAAAGACCCTTCTCGTTGAACTTCAGAGAGGCTGTGCCCGGAACTGCAGTTACTGCACTCTGCCGGGCTGTTTCGGGAAGATGAGGTTCAGGGATCCCGGAGTGATCATGGAGCGGCTTGAACAGATCTTCACTGACCACGAAGTTGGGCAGGTAGGCCTTGTGACGCCCGAAGCGGGAGACTACCCCCAAATAGAGGACCTTCTTGATTTCCTCGCGGCTAAAGGCAAGGGCGTATCCTTTGCCTCGCTGAGGATAGACAGGCTGACAGAAAAGATGCTCTCGGCACTCAAAATGGGAGGAAGGCACAGTATAACTGTCGCTCCGGAGACCGGGAGCGATGAGTTGCGTTTTACCTGCGGCAAAAGGTTCACCAATGAGTTGATAGCGGAAAAAATGGAGCTTGCGGCATCGCTTGGGATAGATCAGGCCAAGCTGTATTTTATGACAGGACTGCCGGGGGAGACCGACGAAGACATCAGGGCAATAGCTGCACTGTCCGGAAGGATAATCGAGAGGACCGGAATGAACCTGATCCTTTCGGTCAACCCCTTCATTCCAAAACCCGGAACTGCATGGAGCAAAGCAGAATTTGGGGGTATACCTGAACTGAAGAAAAAGTATGATATTTTGATCAGGGAGCTTTCAAAAATAAAGAAGAAAAGACCGCAGCTGAGGATGACAAGCCCGAAGGAGGCAGAGAACGAGTTCTCCCTTGCTTGGTACGGATATAAAGAAAGCACCGCACTGGCAAAAAACAGAGGAGTTTCGAAAAAAGTTCCTTTTGACAGCACCGCCAGAGCTAAAACGCTGTTAGAATTAGAACGTCTATGGTAGTTTGACAGGAGGTGACTGCATGGTTACGAGAAGAACGCGCAACTATAAGGAAAAGAAACCCATGACGACCTTTGGACAGTTCATTTTGCCGCTGACTGTAATAATGGCGGTCGCACTGCTTTTTTTCAGTGTCAAGCTCTTCTTCTTCAACTCAAACGAGACTGAAGACATCATCTTCACCCAAGAGGAGACGGTAAAGCCGGCACCAACAAATCCTGTACCCGATGAAAAACCGGCAGAGATACCTTCAGGCACTCAAGCGGGAAAAAAGGTTGAGATAAAGCCCGCCCAACCGGTCGACGGGAAGACTGAGGGGATCCGGAAAGAGGGTACTGCGGCCGCAGCGAAAGCGCCAGTCAAACCTTCAGCTGCTTTGAAAGAAACGGCAGTCAAAGCAGAAACGCCTAAGCAAACTACAGCCAAGGCTGTCCCCAGATGGGACATCCAGATAGGTGCGTTTTCATCGAAGGAGAACGCGCTTCAGCTTTTAGAAAAAGCAAAAACACAGGGGCATGCCACTTACCTGGTTGAAGAAAAAAAGGACGGGGCCCCCTTTTACAAGGTACGCGTCAAAAATCCGAAGACTGGCAGAGATGAGGCCATCGCCCTTTCAAAGATACTGGAGAAAGAGGGGTACCCGTATTTCCTTGTTGAGATCAAGTAGCATTTTTAAAATATAAAGTTACGAAAGGTCGCTGTATTGATGTCCGGTTTTGTAAAAGAGGTCACACCCCGGATGGATGCCCTGCAGTATGTTGCTGAGAGGCTCTCTTTTCCCTGGAGTGTGCGAAGTGCAGACATACCGCTTGATTCTGCCCTCGGAAAGAGGATCGCCCGGGATATAAAGGCAGAAGAACAATATCCCCCCTTCACAAGAAGCCTGAGAGACGGCTTTGCTGTCTACAGTCCCGATGTTGTGGCGGCGACTCCGGGTACTCCCACGTTTTTGAACAGGGCCGGGGATATCCCGATGGGGCTGGTCCCCGAATTATCCATAGTGTCCGGAGAGGCTGCCTCCATCCCTACGGGGGGGGTACTTCCAAAGGGCGCCGATGCTGTTGTTATGCTTGAAAGCACGACCTCCGCAGGGGGATGGATAGAAGTGAGGGATGCGGTCCAGTCGGGAGACAATGTGATCCATGCCGGAGAAGAGTTTCCGGCGGGACAAAAAGTCCTTTCCGGGGGAGACATGGTCGATTTCAGGACTGTGAGCATCCTGTCGACCCTTGGGATAAGGAGCGTCCCCTCAGCAGACCTGAAGATAAGCATCCTGAGTACCGGAGACGAGATAGTTCCGGTCGAGACGCGGCCGCTTCCTCCCGGAAGGATAAGGGATGTGAACGGTTGGTCGGTGAGGTCCCTTCTTTCCAGATATGGTTTCGAAGCTGAATACGGAGGGATCCTCCCGGACGAAGGCGACAATTTTGAGAGTGCTGTGAAAGATGAGATAGGAAAGTGCGATGTTCTGGTGCTGAGCGGAGGTTCCTCCGTTGGGACCAGGGATCACTGTTCAAGGGTTTTGGAAAAACTTCCCTCGCCGGGTCTGATGGTCAGGGGGATAAACATAGTCCCGGGAAAGCCAGCCCTGATCGCGGGATGTCTGGAAGAGAAAAAACTCATCGTCAGCCTTCCCGGTCATCCGCTGTCATGCCTGACAGCAGCATTCGTACTGCTGCTTCCTCTGCTGCTGAGGCTTGTCGGCGCCAATGAGGAAAGGTGCGGCATAAAGATGCAGCTTCCTGTGCTGAGAGACATTACCGCAAGGACCGGTCCGGAGGAGTTCGTTCCCTGCAGGGTGACTGCGGGGGGAAAGATCGATCCGATACTTGCCAAGTCAGGCTATGTCTCTTCACTCGCGTCAGCGGACGGATTTATAAGGATACCCGAAGACAGGGAAACTATCAGGGCCGGTGAGACGGCGGAGGTATGGTTATGGTAGCCCGATACAGCGAGCACATTGAACTGGTGAAAGCTTTGGATCTTCTGAAAGAGGCCTTTTCGGACCGGATCCTCAAAAATATAACTGAAATGAAGATATCCGATGCGCTCGGATGCGTCCTGGCAGAAGACATCACTGCACACAGGAACGTTCCCCATTACGCGGCTTCTGCTGTGGACGGATACGCCCTTGATGCATCTTCCACCATAGGCGCCTCGCAGGCGACCCCGGCAAAGCTGGGATCTTCGTCATACAGGTGGATGAACACCGGAGCTGATATACCGCACTGGGCCAACGCCGTGCTGATGGTCGAGGATTCTTCGCTTGAGGGCGATGACCTGCTCATATTCAAAAGCCTGACACCTTCCGCAAACGTAAGGCCGCTGGGAGAAGATGTAATGGCCGGCCAGATCATAGCGCGCGAGGGGGAGAGAGTCAGCCCGGCCCTGATCTCACTCTTTCTCTGTGCGGGCATAGACAGTGTCCCGGTCTTCAAAAAGCCGAAGACCCTCTACATACCTACAGGAGACGAGGTCATCGAGAGGGAAAAATGGCTCGAAGACCCAAGTCCAAGATCAGGAACAGTAGCCGAGAGCAACTCCCTTTTCATCGAGGCCTCCTTCAGGGAATGGGGATATGAAGTGGACGTCTCGGCTGTGGTGCCCGACGATCCCGCGATCCTTAAGGAAAAGGTCTCGGCGGGAGTTGACGGGTACGACGTTGTCCTGGTGGGGGCAGGTTCGGCCAAAGGCCGCCGGGATCACACCAAAGAGGTCTTTGAAGAGCTTGGGGAAATGATATTCAGGTGGATAAGAATGAAACCGGGAAGACCGGCTATGGCAGCCGAGATCAAAGGAAAGCCTGTGATATGCCTGCCGGGATTTCCCATGTCGACCACGGTGGTACTGTGGAGCCTTGTCTACCCACTCCTCAGCTTCCTTTCGGCCAGGGACGGTGACAGGGAGCTGCTGATCAGGGAGGCTGTCGGCTGCAGTGAGACATGGGATACTAAGCTGCTTGTCCAGCACTCATCCCCCGCAGGCATAGAAGAATGGCTCCGGGTAAAGACAGCAAGGGTCGGAGATATCCTCTATTCCTGGGCCCTGACCTCGGGAGCCAGCGTTCTCTGGGCTCTGGCGGAGGCAGACGGCATAGCGCTCCTTCCGGCATCGGCACTTGAGTGTGAGAAGGGCACCGATGTGAAAGTCTGGATGAAGAGGAGGGTCGACCTGGACAGAAGGATACTTTTCCAGGGTTCGGACGACCCCGCTATACAGCTTCTGGTGACACCTGTCAGGCGCAGGGGAGGAGATCTTGTCTCGCGTGCGGTCGGAAGCATGGGGGGACTGGCCGCTTTAAGCAGGGGGGAATGCCATCTGGCAGCTGCCCATTTGCTTGACGACAGGGACGGCACATACAACGACAGCTTTATAGAACGTTTTGCGGGCGGCGCCAGATGGGAGAGGGTGCTTGTCTTCTACAGGACACAGGGGATGATCGTTCAGAAGGGGAACCCAAAGAATATCCATACCTTCGAAGACCTCTGTGCCGGAGACAATGTGTTTTCAAACAGGCAGCCCGGGGCCGGCACAAGGGTCCTCTTCGACCATCTGCTCAAACAGGCGGGTAAGCTGCCATCGGAGATAAAGGGTTACGAACAGCAGTGCACGACGCACATGGAAGCTGCCAACCGGGTCTTTACCGGACTGGCGGATGCAACCTTGGGGATCAAATCGGCGGCCGATGCGCTGGGGCTTGACTTTATCCCGCTTGCCGAAGAACCCTATGAGCTTGTGATACCTGCAAAATATATGGACCACCCCGCCGTCAGGGCGCTTCTGGAAAGCCTCAGCGACAGCGAGTGGAGAGGAACCGTCGAGGCAATGGGGGGCTACAGATGGCCAGACTGACGGACGATTTCGGCAGGGACCTCAACTATGTCCGCATATCGGTGACGGACAGATGCAACTACAGATGCAGGTACTGCATGCCGCCTGAGGGCGTCGAATATCTTGAACACAGCGAGATAATGAGGTACGAGGAGATATCTTTTCTCTGCAGCGTCCTCTGGGAACTTGGCGTAAGGAAGGTCCGCTTTACCGGGGGAGAGCCGCTTGTCCGCAAAGGGCTCGTAAGCTTCCTCAAAGAGCTGAACAGGGAGTTCCCGGACATGAAGACGGCGCTCACGACAAACGGATCGCTGCTTGGGGAGTATGCTGAAGGGCTTGCTGAGGCGAATCTCCATTCCCTTAATATCAGCCTGGATACTCTCGATCCCGTTAAGTTTGCCGAAGTGACAAGGCTTGGAGACATGGACAGGGTCATTTTCGGGATAAGGGCCGCTGTAGGGGCCGGACTGAGGAACATCAAGCTCAATACGGTGCTTATAAGGGGCTTCAACGACGGAGAGATAGGTACCCTGATGGACTTTGCCAAAAAGGAGAGAGTGCTCCTCAGGCTGATAGAATTCATGCCGCTGGAGGACGATGTGTGGAGCGAAGACGCCTTTATCAGCGGAGAAGAGATACTGAGGATGCTTCCCGACGGAGATTCCTGGAAGGCAGAAAAGCATGACTCGGAACTTTCGGGCCCGGCAAAATACTACACGAATGAGAAGACGGGCGATTCTATAGGAATAATTACCGCTGTTTCAAACCATTTCTGCAAGCACTGCAACCGCCTCAGGGTCTCGGCGACCGGAAAGCTCAGGACCTGCCTCTTCGCACCCGATGAGACACCGATGAGGCACCTCATACTGGATGCAGACAGGGAAGGACTAAGGAAGCTCATACTCGGAAGCATAAAAAACAAACCCAGATGCTGGAACGACGTACGGACAGGACACCAGCAGATGTCCGGGATAGGAGGTTAAGGAATGGCGGATTATACCCATTTTGACAGCGACGGAAGGCCCGTGCTTGTGGATGTAAGCAAAAAAAATGTAACTTCCCGCACTGCCTGGGCGGAAGGATGGATAGACCTTCCGGATGCCATATATGAAAAAGTATCTTCGGGAAACGTCAAAAAGGGCGACCCGTTTCTTATCGCCGAGCTTGCCGGTATCATGGGGGCAAAGAGAACCCCGGAACTTATCCCGCTCTGCCACACGATACGGCTCGACAACGTAGTCGTGAAATGCGAGCTTGCCGAAGGCGCCAAGTCAGTCAGGATAACGTGTGAAGCAACTGCTAACGAGGTGACCGGGGTAGAGATGGAGGCACTGACAGGAGTATCTGCGGCTGCTCTCTGCTTCTACGACATGTGCAAGGGGATAGACAAGGGAATGGTCATAAGGGATATCAGGCTCATCCGTAAAACAGGCGGAAAGAGCGGGGAATGGAATGCAGAAGGGGTGTTCAAGGTATGAGGGCACTGAGACTTTACGCACCGTCACTTATTGGGGACCACACGCTTTGTTATATCCATGCCGATTCCGCGGGTGAAAGCTGTGTAAACGAGGTACGGACAAACATAACATATGCGGAGGCCGGAACAGACATCTCATCTGGTCATTACTCAGATAAGATGACGATAGTTCTTCCGGGCGGGGCCCGGCTTGGAGAAGGCGACTTCCTGGCGGCGGGGGACGGAGATGCGCTTCTGAGGTGGGAGTATGCCTCCGGCCTTTTCAAAGTTGTAAAGGCGGGCTTCCTGAGTGTTTCGTCACGCGTATGCATCTGGAAGACGATAAGGACTGCGATCCTGACGGTAAGCGACAAAGGAAGCAGAGGAGAGAGAGAGGACACAGCCGGACCTGAACTGGAAAGACTTATAACTGCCCAGGGCGGAGTGGTGTCCAAAAAAATGATCGTCCCCGACGAAAGGAATGTGATCGCCCGGACGTTGAAGGAGTGGTGCGGTGAGGGCTTTGACCTGATCCTCACTACGGGAGGGACCGGCCTTTCGCAGCGCGATGTTACTCCCGAAGCTCTCATGGATATAGCCGAAAAAACAGTCCCCGGCTTCGGCGAGATGATGAGGATGAAGACGCTGAAGTATACCGAAAGGGCTTTCCTTACAAGGAGCCTGGCTGTGATATGCGGAAAAACTCTCGTGATCGCATTTCCCGGAAGCAGAAGGGGAGCGGCGCAGTGCTTCGAGGCTGTAGTTCCGGCGCTCAGGCACGGAGTAGAAACGCTGGCAGGATGGGACGGCGAGTGCGGAGAACACCCGCACATCAAATAAAGCGCCTGCGGATCAGAGCAGGATCCGCGGGTAAAGGACATATCGGAATAATTTGAACGACCGGGAGGGGATCGGATCTATGAAGGGTACTTGCGCCTCAGGCAAGATCAGAAGATGTGTGATCATTACAGGAATGTCCGGCGGCGGCAAGTCCTCCGCACTCAATGTGTTCGAAGATCAGGGCTTTTATGTCATAGACAACCTTCCTCCGACACTTCTTCCGCAGCTCCTTGACGTGCTCACGGGGCACCAGTCGGCTGTAAACAAGGGTGTTGCGGCGGTCGTCGATGTAAGGGGAGAAGAGCTGCTCAACGACCTGGAGAAGGTGCTTTCAAAGCTTCGTGAAAAGGTGGATAAGCTGGAGATACTGTTTGTCGAGGCAACAGACGAGACTCTGGTCAGAAGGTTTGAGACTACCAGGCGAAGGCACCCGCTCTCTGAAAACAAGACCATACTGGGCGGACTTGCCCTTGAGAGGGAACTTCTCAGCCCGATAAGGAAAAACGCAGATATCGTGATAGACACTACCGGACTCAAGTCAAACGAATTCAGGACAAAGCTGCTGGAGGTCATGGGGATGACTTCGGGCAAAACTTCTGTGATACTCAGTTCCTTCGGTTTTAAGTACGGCATCCCCCAGGATTCTGATTACGTGCTTGATGTCCGTTTCCTTCCGAATCCAAATTACATCGACGAACTCCACCCGCTTTCCGGCAAGGATTACGAGATACAGAAATATCTTTCCGGTTTTGAAAATCTGGATCTGTTTCTGGAAAAGGCGGAGGACCTGCTGGATTTTGTCTCATCGGTGTATGGCAGCACAGGCAAGCAGCAGATACACATAGCCATAGGCTGCACAGGCGGCAGGCACAGATCTGTCGCGGTCTCTGAGATGCTGGCTGTCCATCTTAAAAAGAGGGGCAGCAATGTGATCGTAGATCACAGGGATATCGACAAGGGAGAGCCGCAATGAATTTCTATTCGGCACTGCTCATAATAATGGTGATAGCCGCTTCGGCCTTCTCATTTTATGTGCTTTCGGGGAGAAGCAAACATCAGAACAAAACGACCTCAGGCCGCCAGGGGATAATGACGAATGCCGTTGAATACAGGCTTTCCCTCGGACCCAGAATAGTCACGATAGGGGGCGGTACCGGCCTTTCGACCCTGCTTGCCGGCCTCAAGGGCTTCACAAGAAACATAACGGCGGTGGTGGCAGTCACAGACGAAGGCGGAAGTTCGGGCCGCCTCAGGCAGGAGTGGGGGATGCTGCCTCCCGGAGACATAAGGAACTGCATAGTTGCGCTCGCGGAAAACGACAGCTCCCTGAACAGGCTTCTCAATTTCAGATTCGACAGAGGAGAGCTCAAGGGACATAATCTGGGCAACCTCATCCTTCTGGCGACCACGGAAATGATGGGCGATTTCCAGCGCGCGGTCGAAGAACTGAACAAGATGCTCGCCATAAGGGGACAGGTGCTTCCGGTCACGACCGAGAACGTTGTGCTGAAGGGCGAAACGAAGGACGGCAGGGCCGTAAAGGGCGAACTTGAGGTATCCGACAACGGGAGCAAACTTGCAAAACTCTGGATAGAACCCTGCAACGCGCCACCGCTTGAGGGAGTCAAAAAGGCTCTGAATTCAGCCGACCTTATCGTGCTCGGACCGGGAAGCCTCTTTACCAGCGTACTTCCCAACCTTCTGCTGAAGGAAGTTTCCGACATTCTTAAGGAATCTCCCGTTCCCATCGTATATGTGGCAAACCTGGTCACACAGCCCAAAGAGACTGAGGGCATGAACATACTTGCCCATGTCGACTGGGTCGCCGGAGTTCTCGGGACCGTCCCTGACTACCTTCTTGCTAACCAGGCTCCGATACCCGAGGAATTTTTGAACAGGTACAGTAAGATAGGAGCGGAACCGCTCTATCTTTCGAATGAAGAGGAAAAATATCTTGAATCGCTTGGTACCACTGTCATTTACGGTGATTTTATAACGATAAAGAACGGGGCGTATCTGAGGCACAACGCGCAGAGCCTCTCAGAGACGATAATAAGGCTGGCGCGTGAGAACCGGGAGACGAAGGATCTTTAAGGATGGAACACCTGAGCCACAGGATCTGGGATGAATGGACTTCCCTTCAGCCCGTCCCCCCTGTTGAAGATGAGATAGCGGGGATCCTTGACGGACTGAACTGCAGGAAAAAGGGAGGGGAATATGAGTTTGCCTCGGGCAGATACTTCGCTGTGAGGAAACTTATGAAGCTGTGGTCTGAATCAGAATATCAGGCATTGGGGTCCATAAAGATAATATACGGAGAGAAGCAGAAGAACAGGATGCGCTTCTCTCTCGATGCCGGCCTTGCAGAGATGGTCTTTGAAAGAGTGTCGGCCTCTTCCCGTAAAAAGAGGAACTGGAACTGGGTAAGGGGCATGTGGGGCACCTGCGGAGCCCTGTATATGCCAAAGACGGGCTATTATTTAGTGCTCAGGCCGCCTGCAAGGAACGGCAGCTCAGAGAGGATACGGAGCATACTGAGGTCAGCCGGCTTCAGCCTCGGTGCCAGAAAAAAAAGCCGTACGCTTGAGCTTATGCTGAGGGATCAGCAGCAGATAGTCACATTCCTTTCGAGACTGGGCTTTGTAAAGACTGTCCTGGCACTTGAGGAGACCGCGATCTACAGGTCGATGAGAAGCAGGGCCAACAAGCTTGTAAACTGCGATTCCGCAAATATCAACAAAACGCTTGAAGCGGCCGGGAGACAGATGAAACTGATAAATGAACTGGAAGAGGCGGGTATCACAGAAGAACTACCCGAAGAACTGAGGGAACTTATATTTGCACGAAAACGAAATCCGAGCATATCCTTAAAGGAACTCGGGCAAAATCTACCGAGACCTATCAGCAAAAGTACGGTAGAATATAGGTGGAGGAAATGCGAAAAAATATTGCATAAGCTGTTGAAGGGGGATGGTGCCCATGTATTTGGGAAAGGCAGACGTTAACACCTATGATAAGGGGGCGGGCAGGGAGTTTCTTGTTTCCAACGGCCGCGGGAGCTACGGGTTCTCAACGGTCATAGGAGCAAACACAAGAAGAGAGCACGGACTCCTCGTTGTCCGCCCGGAGGGAGAGACCCGGCACTCAGTGCTGGTCAGCAAGATCGAAGAGACGATCTTCCACGAAAAGAAGAAGTATCAGCTTTCCACAAACCGCTACAAAGACCTCGTCTATCCTGACGGATACAGATATCTTCAGGAATACCAAGGCAACCCATTTCCAAGTATGTTGTTCGTAATACACAGCATCCTCCTCAAAAAGTCGATTTTCATGCCTCAGGGAAAAGCGTGTACGATAGTCAAATACGAACTCCTGGCCGCGCCTGACAAGATCCGCATTGATCTGCGCCCGCTTTTCGCTCACAGGATCAATTCCGAGGTCTGTCCGGAGGCAGCCAAGGGAGAGCTTGAAATAATATCCAGGGATAACAGTTCGATCGGCGTAGAGGGAAAGGGACACAGAAGCTACTTCAGCGTCACGTCCGGCGCCTGGACTCCCAAACCTCTCTGGTACGAGAATCTCATCTACGAACAGGATGACATCACCGAAATGCCGTCGGTCGACCATCTGTGGTCTCCGGGACACGTAAGCAGCGAAATATCCGAGGGAGACGTACTCTACGTCATTCTCTCCGACGAGCCCGTGACGATGCCCACGGAGGAGATACTTTCGATAGAAAAGGAGTGCTCCGAGAGGTTTGAAAATATTCTCGAACAGGCCAACCTTCCGGCACTGAGCAGTGCCGAGCAGGATATGATCGCAGCCTCCTACCATCTGATAGATGACAGGGACGACCCAGTTTCGCCTGTCTACACAGGGTATCCCTCTGTTGAGTTCAAAGCCAGGGATACTTTTGTCTCTCTGCCGGGACTGGCGCTTGCCACCGGAAGAGAAAAAATAGCAGAAAGAGCCCTCAGGATCTGGGCTGACATATGCAGGAACAACGACTGGGTGATGCCTGAACGCATCGCACCCGACAGAAAATGCATATTTGAGGCAGCGGACAACGGGCTATGGTTCGTCTACGCGGCTGAGAAGTTTACAAAGCATGTGGGCCTGAAGGACGAACACGCTGAGATAAGGACCGCGGCAAGAAAAATAACAGACCGCTATCTCTCGGGAATAGACCGCCTGGACCTTGTCTGCGGAGATGACATGCTTCTGGCAGTCAACTCAGACGACCCGCTGAGACACTGGATGGATGCAGTTGCCGGCGGAGAGACGGTCGTGCACAGAAGGGGATACCTGGTAGAGGTAAACGCTCTCTGGCACAACGCGCTGAAGGTCTCGGAAAAGTTCGCGGAGGCAGACGGCGACACCGCAGCCGCGAAGAAGTATGCCGAAACGGCGGAGAAGTGCGCAGCTTCCTTCCGTGAGGTTTTCTGGTACGCCGACAAAAAATGTCTCTACGACTGGATCGACCCATCAGCCCCAGAAAAAGACACGGCTATCCGGCCGAACCAGATATTTGCTGTCTCGCTCCCATACTCGCCTCTGACGGACGACATGGCGAGAGGCGTAATAAGGATCTGCTGGGACGAGCTTTATACCACATACGGACTTCGTACCCTGGATCCGAGGCAGGATAAGTTCAAGGGAAGGTCTGAAGGAAGGCTTGACCAGAGAATGAAGGCCCGTTTCCGCGGAATGGCATGGCCGTGGCTCCTTGGTGAATTCATATCGGCATTCCTTAAGTACAACCCGGCCAGGACCGACCTCGGATGGATCTTTATGCGGCCCTTCAACTCACATCTCAGACACAGGTGCCTGGGAGGTATAGCGGAGTGCTTCGATGGGATGATGCCCTACAAGCCTCACGGAGATGTGCTCAGTGCTATGGCTCTGGGAGAACTCTTAAGAGTTTTGCACGAAAATCTGCAATTTGATGAGTAAAACGGACTAGATCCGTTTGACTTTAAAGCTATATGGTAGCAAAATCAATTAAGAGCAAATAATAATCTATGCTCAAATATTCACAAATAGTTTGTGACAAAAATTTAAGGAGGCAATTCTAATGGCAAAGTACAAGGTTGCGATCAACGGTTTTGGACGAATTGGGCGTCTCTCGCTCCGTTCCTTCTTCATGAACGGAAAGGACAATCTCTTTGAGATCGTGGCAGTAAACGACCTCACACCGCCGGCATCCCTTGCATATCTCCTGAAGTATGACTCAGTTTTCCGCCGTTTCCCCGGCGAAGTTTCCATCGACGGAGACTTTCTTGTAGTGAACGGCAAAAAAATAAAGGCAGTGGCTGAACCCGATCCCGCAAAACTGCCGTGGAAAGAGCTCGGTGTGGACCTTGTAATCGAAAGCACAGGCCGCTTTACAGACGCCAATGCGGCAAAGGCTCACATCACGGCAGGAGCTAAAAAGGTCATCATTTCGGCGCCGGCCAAAAACCAGGATGCAACGATAGTAATGGGAGTTAATGAGGGTATATATGACCCAGCAAAGCACAATATCATCTCAAATGCCTCCTGCACCACGAACTGCCTTGCTCCGGTGTGCAAGGTCCTTCAGGAAAAGTTCGGCATTGTCGAGGGACTTATGAACACGATCCACTCCTATACTAACGATCAGGTAACACTCGACTTCCCGAAGTCTACTCTTTCCCGCGGAAGGGCGGCAGCGCTTTCCATCATCCCGACGACTACCGGAGCCGCAAAGGCTATCTCGGAAGTCATGCCCGAGCTGAAGGGTAAACTTAACGGTTTCGCTCTGCGCGTCCCGACCCCAGACGTCTCGGTCGTAGACCTCACTGTGGTTCTTGAAAAGGCCGTGACCGCCGACGATGTGAACGCGGCAATGAAGGAATACGCCGAAGGGCCTCTGAAGGGCATCCTGGGCTATGAACCCGAAGACCTTGTTTCAATGGACTTCGTAGGTGATCCGCGTTCCTCGATCTTCGCGCCGAGGCACACCATGGTGATGGGCGACAAAATGGTAAAGGTGCTCTCATGGTATGACAACGAATGGGCTTACAGCAACAGAGTGATAGACCTGGCAGAGCACATTTTCTCGAAGGGGCTTTAACCATATGAGGCTGAAAACTTTTTTGCCCGGTGACGTCACCGGAAAAAAGGTTTTGGTGAGGGTCGATTTCAATGTACCTCTCGAAGACGGCAAAGTTGCCGATCCTACAAGGATCTGTGCACATCTTCCCACTTTGAGGGCTCTTAAGGCGGCAGGAGCCAAGGTCGCTCTGATATCTCACCTGGGCAGGCCAAAGGGGACGGCGGACATGAAATACTCGCTTAAGCCTGTCGGCGAGGAGCTTGCGAATATTACCGGATGGGATGTCCGTTTTGTCCCGGAGTGCGTTGGTCCTGACGTTGAAAAAGCGACCTCAGGCTGGGGCAACGAGGTCCTTCTTCTTGAGAACGTCAGGTTCCATCCAGAAGAAGAAAAGAACGGCATGGATTTTGCAAAAAAACTGGCAGAGAACTTCGACCTCTTTGTCATGGACGCATTCAGCGCGGCTCACAGGGCCCATTCTTCAACAAGGGCGGTCGCGGAGGTGCTCCCATCATTCGCGGGACTTCTGATCGTGAAGGAGACAGAGATGCTCGGAACTGTCTGTGACGACCCCAAAAAGCCATTCGTGCTTATACTGGGCGGAGCAAAGGTATCCGATAAGATAGCCGTCGTAGAAAACATGCTGAAAAAAGTTGACACCATACTTATCGGCGGAGGGATGGCCTTTACCTTTTTCAAGGCGAAAGGGCTCGAGATCGGCAAATCACTCTGTGAGGAAGATAAGGTCGAGTTTGCTTCAAAGATGCTTGATGAGGCAGAAAAGCTTGGTGTGAAGATACTCCTTCCGCTGGATGTCATCGCAGCGGACGAGTTCAAAGCCGATTCGCCGTGGACTCTGGTCGCTCCTGAGGAGATCCCCGCGGGCAAGATGGGGCTGGACATCGGCCCGGAGACTGCCGCGGCTTTTGCTGATGTCATTCTCTCTTCCAAAACTGTTCTCTGGAACGGACCTATGGGTGTATTTGAGATGCCCGCGTTCTCAAAGGGGACTGAGGCTGTAGCCAAAGCGCTGGTAAAGGCAACGGAAACGGGTTCCTTCACCGTAGTCGGGGGAGGGGACTCCGCGGCGGCGATCGCCCGGTTCGGATTAGAGGATAAGGTCTCACATGTTTCCACAGGAGGAGGAGCAAGCCTCGAGTTCTTCGAAGGAAAGATACTGCCCGGAATAGAACCGTACGAAATCAGGGAATAAAAAGATAAAAGCGGTTTTGGGGATGAATATCTGCCGAAGCCGCTTTTTTTTGTATATCAAGGAGGATCAGAAGATGCGGAGAAGATTTATTGCGGGAAACTGGAAAATGTTCAACGGACCGGCTGCTACCGGGGAGTTTATGTCTGATTTTGTGCCGAAACTGACCTCGGATGCAGGTATCTCCTCAAATATTGATAAGGGAATGATGGAAGTCGCAGTCTTTGCTCCCTTTGTGTCGCTCTCTGCCGCTGCAGCGGGGAAGGGGAGCTCTCCTCTTATCATCGGCGCTCAAAACATGCACTGGGAAAAAAGCGGAGCATTCACCGGCGAAGTTTCGGCTCCCATGCTCAAAGAAGTTGGCTGTACCCATGTGATCATCGGACACAGCGAGCGCAGGCATGTATTCCATGAGACAAGTGAAGAACTTCACAATAAGTTGGTCATGGCCCTGGAAGAAGGACTGAAACCGGTTTTCTGCGTCGGTGAGCTGCTTGAAGAACGAGAATCGAGAAACACTTTTGACGTGATAAGAAAACAGCTTCTGGCAGGGCTGAAATCGATGGACGGCAAGGATGTTGCAGAAAAGATAATAGTCGCGTATGAACCCGTCTGGGCGATCGGAACAGGCAAGACTGCGGGCAGCGAAGACGCGCAGGAGGTCTGCGGATTTATCAGAAAACTTATTGCTGACACATTCGGCGAAGGCATATCAGACAAGACGATCATACTGTACGGCGGAAGCGTAAAGCCGGAAAACACTGCCTCGATACTTTCAATGAAGGACATCGACGGCGTACTTGTCGGAGGTGCCTCCCTGAAGCCCGACAGCTTCCTGGCGATAGCGAAGGCTGCAGTCCAATAATAGAAATCTATCAACATCGATCATAGATAAGACATAATACATCATAAAAAGAGGGATCAGTATCGTCCGGAGGGGGCAAAGACAACCATTAAAACCCTCCGGCCTTTTTATTGAAAGCGATCAAAAAAATGCCCCTCCAGGATCGACGCAGAGGGGCATAACTTGTATAGGTAGGCACATTCATACCTCTGAAAAAAGCGGTTGAAAAGAGCTCTCGCCTCAGGTAAGTATCTGCGTCCAGAAAAGGGGGCTTCTGATAAAAAAATAAGGTCACATAAGATATATTATAGGACATTAATTATTTTTATTATTTATACTTCATTTTTTCGGGAATGACGCCGCGGACACCGCCGTTGGGAGCTTCAGTGTCCCCTGGGTATCTGGGTATCAGATGTACATGAGCATGCATGACCGACTGTCCGGAAATCTTTCCGCAGTTCACTCCGATGTTGTAGCCCTCAGGCGAGTATATCTGGTCAAGCATAGGCTTAGCTTCATCGATCAGGTTGAAGATGGCCTCACGTTCTTCCTTTGTGATGTCAAAGAAGCTTTCCGCGTGTCTCTTGGTTATAAAGAGCATGTGTCCTTTGTTTACAGGCATCCTGTCAAATATCGCATAGACCAGTTCGTTGTCCAGTATATAGTCATCTATTTCACAAAAGATGCAGCTCATCCTTTTCCCTCCCCGCTATTCGTCCTGATCGCGGAATTTCAATGCAGGAGCGTCTCCCCAGAGCGAATCGAGCCTGTAATAGTCACGTCCCTCTCTGCTTAGAATGTTTACGACCAGGTGTCCGGCGTCCATCAGGCACCAGCGGCTGCTCTCCTCACCCTCGACCTTGTGAGGGAGCTTCATTTCGTCAAGTTTCTCGCTTGCAGTGTCACGCAGGGTCCTGGCATGAAGATCTGAACGGGCAATGGCGACTATGAATGCCTCAGTGAAACCTGAGACCTCGCTCAGGTTGTGTACGGTAACCTCCAGCGCATGCTTGTCCATCAGCGCGTCCACCAGTGGCTTGTATGGTTCGTAGAACTCCTCTATCGTAGCTTTTGATGATGTCATAAAAGTCTTCGCCCCGCCTTCTCAGAAATTGAAATCTGTGGCAATCTGTAATTGCTATTGTGTGCTTATCTCTATAAGTTTGTCAATGCGGCGGATCAGCTCCTGGCTGTCGTGTCCGATGATCACCGAAGGATAGAATGCCTGATTGTTCGATCTTACCAGACTGCCGGGTATGTCAAGCAGTTTACCTAGAGTCTGGGCAGTTTTTATCATCTCAGGTTTCGCATTTAAGGGGTATACTACGTTGCTGCTCCTGTAGTCAAAGTGCTTCGCATTTGCCGACATGACTACCTCAATGCCGATCTTCTGTAGTTTTGAGGCGACCTCAGTACTCAGCCCCGCTTTGCCTGATCCGTTGAGCACTGCTATCGATTCCGGCATAGACCTAATGAGGCTCAGAAGCTCGTCTTTTGTAATGGCATTTTCCGGTTTCTTCTCTTCCTTCTTTTCATGTCCGATCGTTTCTCCGTTTACCTTCGTCTCATCTGCCGCCGAAGAGTAGGACAAAGACAGGCCCGCAAAATTGCTGGTATTCTTGTTTTCCGTCATATCACCGGAGATCAGCATCTCGATCGGAGCGTTGAGGAATTCGCTCGCGGCCTTGGTGTCCCCCACCCAGTAGCTGAGGTTGTTGACCATCGCAGCCTGACCGTGGAGGGTGGAAAAGAATATCCGCTCCCTGCCGAGTTCGTTCTGGGCAAAACCTGCCAGCTGTATAGCGAGTGCGGGAGACATGTCCGTCTTGAAGAGCTTCATCATCTGCGCGGTCAGTTCCGGGATCTTGACAAGTATCCTGGGATCGTAGGCTTTTTTCAGAACTGCCTTGATGAACTGCTGCTGCCTGTGCACCCTTCCTATGTCGCCCAGTGCGTCCATCCTGAACCGGACATAATGCAGCGCTGTTTTCCCGTCCATTGTCTGAAGGCCGGGCTTGATGTTGATGTCAAGCTTGCCTGCCCTGTCTACATATCTCATTTTTTTCTCAACATCTATCTCGACCCCGCCCAGGATGTCCACAACTGCAGGGAAGCTGACGTAGTCTATTATCACATAGTAAAGGATGGGCTGTCCGAGATACTTTTCGACGGTAGCCTTGAGAAGGTCCGGGCCTCCGTACGCAAATGCGTGGTTGAGTTTTTGAACGCCGTGTCCCGGGATCTGTACCCGGGTGTCCCTTGGAAGGGAGAGTACCCTAATGTTCTTGTCATCTATGTCGATAGTGGCGAATAATACGGTGTCGGAGCGCCTTGAGCCCTCTACGTCATCCTCCCCCATGATGAGGATGTTGAACCTTCCCTGTTCCTTCAGTGCGGCGTACTGCGCACTGCCGCTGTCTATCGAACTCTCAATGGTGCCGAGTATGTCCTCTGATTTTGTGTGAAGTATGGAATAGACCTTGATCCCGGCGCCTGCGGCTATTCCCAGTATTGCTATCGCCACGACTGTTATGATCGACTTATAATGTTTCATCAAAGGCGTTTACCTCCATGCGGGTATCAGATGTCTCTGTACAGGGACTTTTTTCTGATATAGTGTTCCACAGACGGCGGGACAAGAAACCTTATGCTCCTGTCCCTTCTTACCCTCTCTCTCAGTCCCGTACTTGATATTGCCAGAAGCGGTATCTCAAGCGATATAATAGCTGACCTTAAGTCTTCGGGCAGTTCTTCCATTCTGCTGCGGGCATATCCATACCTACTAACGGCTACAAATTTACACATGCTCATGATTTCCTCAGGGTTTTTCCATGAGACGATATCGAGTACGGCGTCCAGTCCCGTTATGAAGTAGAATTCCGTGTCATGATATTCCGGCATTGCTTTCAGCTGTCTCAATGTATCGATGGTATAGCTTTTGCCGGTCTTGTCGATCTCTATTCTCGAGACGGAAAAATAGGGACAATCGACTGTCGCCAGTACCGTCATCATGTATCTGTCTCCCGAAGAAGAGACTTTCTCCCCTGCTTTGTGGGGAGGCTGGCCTGTAGGGACGAAAATAACTTCAGAAAGGCCAAAGGCGGCGTGGGCCTCGTCCGCAGCCCTGAGATGTCCGTAATGTATCGGGTCAAAGGTGCCTCCCATGATACCTATCCTTCTCTGACAGCTGTTAGTCATTATTTTCTGCCTCTTTTTGTCTTAGTCTTCCTCCGGTTCCATATCTTCGACCGGATCTTCTTCATCCGAAATTTCAGGGTCTGAGGGATAATAGTCAGGGTAGAAAATGAACTCCCTGTGCCCTATCGTGATCTGGTCTCCCTCTTGTGCCCCTGCTGCTTCCAGAAGCTCCTCGACCTTGTATTTCCTCATAAGAAGGGTAAATCTTGCGACATTCTCGTCCTGGCTGAGGTCATAGCGTTCGACAGCCTTTTCCAGCCTGTGGTGAAGGACCCTGTATCCTCCTCCGTGGAGGGATATGATCTGGATCCTGTTCCTCGTCCTGACAGTCGCCGGGGTATCTTCCTCTCTGTCAAGCGCGTAGAGCCTTACCTCGCTCCTGGGTCTGGGGTTCTTTTCCGTAAAGTCTATTATATGCCTTACAAGCTCCGGAATGCCCTCTTCAGTCAGTGCGCTCACAGCACAGAAGCTTATGCCCGCAGATCCAAAATGCCGGGACAGCTTATCGAGCAGCTCTTCAGGCTCCTCAAGTTCATCAAGCTTGTTGGCTGCCACAAAGTACGGACGGGTGTCCAGGTCCGGGTCGAATGATCTCATTTCGTTTCGGACTGTCTCGAGCTCTTCAATGAGCAGGTCAAAATCCCGGCATTCCAGGCTAAGCACGTGGATAAGAAGCCTGCTGCGTGCGATGTGTCTCAGAAACTGGATGCCAAGCCCCTTGTTCATGTGGGCGCCTTCGATGAGTCCCGGTATGTCCGCGATCACTATCCTCTCATACCCGGTCGTCAGTACACCCAGGTTCGGAGAGAGTGTTGTGAAGGGATAATTTGCGATCTTTGGCTGGGCGTTGGATATCGCCGCAAGTATGCTCGACTTCCCGACGTTTGGAAGACCTACGAGTCCTACGTCGGCTATAAGTTTAAGTTCAAGCCTCAGCTCAGCTTCTTCTCCGAGGTCCCCGTTTTCACAGAACCTGGGAGCCTTTCTCGCAGAGCTCGAAAAGTAGCGGTTGCCTCTGCCTCCCCTGCCGCCTCTGGCGGCAACGAAACGGTCCCCCGGTTCTACAAGGTCGGCTAGCCCCTCGTTTGTCAGAGCGTCATAAATTATTGTGCCGCATGGTACAAGCACAACTGTATCTTCACCCATGGCTCCGTTTCTTGCGCTGCCTTTGCCATGGCTTCCGTCGCTGCCCTTTATGTGTCTCTGGTATTCGAGGTCGGCAAGCGTCTGAAGATTGGTGGTGGCCTCAAAAATGATGCTGCCTCCCCTTCCTCCGTTGCCTCCGTCCGGTCCCCCGTTAGGCCTGAACCTTTCGCGGAGGAAACTCATGCACCCGTTCCCTCCCCTTCCTGCCTTGACAGAAAGACGCATTGAATCGATAAATTTCATTGTCTGTTACCCCGTCCCTGAAATACTATAAAAGGGGGCCTGCTGTTTAAGGCCCCCGGGATCATGCTGAAACTTGCTATTGCTTAAAGTGCTTCAGGCTCAACAGTTACGAATTTACGGTCTGCCCTGGTTAGAAAACGGACCTTGCCTGCAGCAAGAGCGAAAAGGGTGTGATCGCGGCCGATCCCGACATTGTTTCCGGGGTGGAACTTAGTGCCGCGCTGACGCACTATTATGGTCCCGGCGTTGACTGACTGTCCGTCACTGCGCTTCACTCCCAGATATTTTGGCTGACTGTCCCGGCCGTTAGTGCTGCTTCCCTGACCTTTTTTATGTGCCATAACTCGGTTACCTCCTCTTTAAGTACTGCCCTAGCCTGTGATACCGTCGACCTGTACAAGTGTGTACTGCTGACGGTGTCCGCGGAATTTGCGGTAATTCTTCTTTCTGCGGTACTTGAAGACGATCACCTTGTCATCTTTGCCGTGTTCAAGGACTTTGCCCGTAACTGCGGCTCCCTCAACATAGGGGGTGCCGATAACAGGTCCGTCATCCTTGCCGAGAAGGATAACTTTGTCAAAAGAGACCTCTGCGCCCTCTTCGGCGTGGATCTTCTCAAGACGGAGTTTGTCTCCTGCCGCTACTCTGTACTGCTTGCCGCCCGTTTCGATCACTGCATACATACTTATTTTTCCTCCCTCCGCTGCGTGTCAGGCAGCCCTGAGGCTTTTGTGGCCTGCACCAAGCGCATTCTACAACCTGCGTATTATAGTGAAAAATGTATGTTTAGTCAATAAGAGAGGTCAGTCCGTACGAAACCGTCTGCCGCTGCCGCTTCAGGCTGGTCAACGATGACTGTCACCGTTGCCGCCCGTATTTAGGAGCGACCTCGCATGTTCCAGCGCTTCGCGGGAGTTGTCGTCTCCTGCGAGCATTCTCGCGATCTCCTTTTCGCGCTCCGCGTCCCTGATCTCAGTGACGGTCGTCTCGTCTCCGTCCCTTTTTACCAGAAAGTGCTGATCCGCCATCGAAGCAATAGCGGCCTCATGGGTTATCAGAACGGTCCTGCATCTTCCCGACAGTTCCCTCAGTTTTTGTCCGGCAAGAAGGGCGGTCCTGCCTCCAAGCCCGGCTTCGACCTCATCAAAGACCAGTGTTCCCGGGAGCTGTTCATCGCCGAGCGAGAGCTGGAGGGCTATCAGTATCCTGCTAAGCTCGCCGCCTGAAGCCGTTCTGCCCACAGGCAGGGGGGGCTGGTCAGGCATGCTCATTTTGAATGAAACTGCTTCTGCCCCGTTCGAACGGAGCTTGTCCTGTTCCTCTATGTCGATAGAAAAGAGCGCATGCTCCATCGCGAGGTCATTCAGGTGAGAGTTCACCCTTGAAGCGAGCTCTTCAGCCGCGGCCTTCCTAAGTTTCCGAAGTTCCAGGGCAAGAGATCTTGTCCTCTTTTTATTCTCAGCAGCCTTCATTTCAAGCTCTTCAAGCTCAGCATGGCTCTCTTTGAGCCATGCCATCCCCTCAGATGCTTTGGCAGCGTGATCGAGAAGCTGTTTGCAGCTGAAGAGGTCAAGCGACCGCTTCAGTTTTCTGAGGGATCCGATCTTTTTCTCCAGACGCTCTTTTGCCTCTTCAATGCTGCCTTCCGCAGAGAGTTCCCGCAGTTCGTCCTGAAGCATCACCGCCACTGACTGTGCCGAAATAAGCATCTTTTCGACGCCATCCTTCCAGCGGCCCGTCTTTGCAGGTGAAGACGCATATATTTCCCTGCTGATCGATTCAAGGTTTTCAATGATACCGCCGCAGGCTGTCCCTCCGGCAAGCCTTTCGTGTATTGATGCAAGCGCGGTTCTGGCGTTTTCCTTTGATTCAAGTTCCTTAAGTTCAGTTTCCCATATTCTCTCGCTGTCTTCTTCCAGTTCCAGGGCCTTTATTATCCTGATCGCGTTTTCTGCATTCTGGCAGAACGCTTCAGTTTCTTCCCGCCGTTTCTTCAGGCTTATGATCGTGCGCTCTGCCGCCAGCGTTTCGTCGAAAGCGGACTCAAGCTCCTTTTTGATCAGATCCAGCGGCTTTCCTCCGCAGGAGTCCACAAGGTCAAGCTGGATGGAAGGATCTATAAGACCGAGCTGTGCAAACTGGCTCTGGATGACAAGCTCTCTTTCCATCGATGAAGAGAGCGTGCCCAGCGGGACAGGGTTGTTCTGCATCAGGCATCTGCCCCTCCCGTTCCGGCTGAACTGGCGCCTTACTATGAGAGTCCCGCCCTGAGGCTGGTATTCTTCATCAAGTCCTGGGATCCTGGTGCATGAAATGGTCATAAGAACATCCGCGGATTCCTCGAGTGCGTGGATGTAGTTGGTCTGGGCACGTTTCCCGGCGATGAATTCCATGGCGCGCACGAGGCTGCTCTTGCCTGAGCCGCTCTCGCCGGTGATCACTATGAAGCCGCCGCTGAGAGATAACTCCGCCTCTCTGATGCCGCCTACCCCGCGGACGCGGATATCCTCGATCAAAGTCAGTCTCCTCCGTCTGTGATCCCGTTAAAGCCCCAGCGCAGCTTTTCCCTGAGGAGATCGTAGTAGCTCCTGTCTTTAAGCTGGATTATGTTTATGTGGATGTCGGGATCCAGCATGGCTTCAAGGTGATCGTCGGGAAGCAGTTCATAACATAGCTGTCCGTCCTGAGTGAGTATGAGGTTCCTGTTGTCCCCCTTTGGAGTCACATAGGCCCTGTCTGTGCCGCTCAGGACTACCGGCCTCGCGTAAAGCGTATGTGCGCATATCGGAGCCAGAAGCATGCAGGGAACATGAGGCGGGACTATCGGACCGCCCGCTGAGAGGGCATATGCGGTAGATCCTGTCGGAGTGGAGAGTATAAGCCCGTCAGCAAGGAAGAGGGAGAGTATTTCGTCGCCCACGCGTACTTCAAGGTCTATGACCCTTGCGAGGCTGCCTTTGGATATGACAAGGTCATTCAGGGCGTGAAGCTCGTATACGATCCTTCCTCCCCTCCATACCAGCCCTTTTATCAGGTGTCTCTGCTGGAGAGTGAAATTGTTCTCCAGTATTGAGGTAATATCCTCTTTCGCGCACTCGGGGTCGCCTGTGGCAAGGAAGCCAAGCCTGCCGAGGTTGATCCCGTAAAGTGGTATCGGATAGCCGAAAGTGTACCTCGCAGCACGGAGAAACGTGCCGTCTCCGCCCAGGATGACAGCGAATTCGACATCTTCGCGCCATATGTTGTCGGGTATATCTGGTATGCTGAGGGCGGAAGCCTCGTGCGGAGGAAGCATAAAGTTGATGCCGCTCTCCCTGCCCCATGCGCAGAGTTTTGAGGCCAGGCTTATGGCTTCAGGTTTCTGCGTATTGAAAAGAAGTCCGACGTTGTTTTTTTTCATCTTTTGTCCCCTGCCTTTACTTTGTAGCCACGTGTGCCTCTTCGACCAGTTTCCCGAAGTCAATATCGGCATGTTTCACTATTGTATTGCTCTTCAGTCCCAAAAGAAAGAGAAATTCTATATTGCCCTCAGGTCCCCTTATCGGCGAATATGTCGCATCTGAGAGGAGAAGTCCCGTCTCACTTTCGACGAAAGCGGCCAGATCACTGAGTGTCTCCTCGTGAAGTGCGGGGTCGTAGATCACTCCCCTGCCGACCTTTTCCCTTCCGACTTCGAACTGCGGTTTTACCAGCACTATCATTGCCCCTTCCGCTTTCAGAAGCGCCTCAAGCGGTCTGAGAAGCAGTTTCAGTGATATGAAGGAGGCGTCTGAAACAATAATGTCTGCCTTTTCTCCGCCGATCATATCCTCAGTCAGACGCCGGGCGTTGGTCCTTTCCATCACTACGACCCTGGGGTCGTTTCTGAGTTTCCAGGCAAGCTGCCCGTATCCGACGTCGACCGCGAATACTTTTTCGGCTCCCCTGGACAGAAGCACATCCGTGAATCCTCCGGTGGAAGCGCCGATATCGATACAGGTCTTTCCGGAGGGGTCGATCCCAAATATGTCCAGTCCTCTTGTCAGTTTATGGGCTCCCCTGCTCACCCACTCTTTCTCCGGGGCGTCAAGGCATATGTCGGAATCGCCGGAGACCATCGAGGCGCTTTTGTTTACAGTTATTCCGTCGACCTTTACCCGTCCCTCTTCTATGTAACTCTGGGCCGCTGTCCTTGAAAGGAGCATCTGCCTTTCTACAAGGAGTTTGTCCAGCCTTACCAGCCTTTTCTTCATCACTGCTCTTTGAGCGAGTTTATTACCGCTTCAGGGGTGAGGCCGCATTCGGTCCACTGCTCCGAGCGCGTCGCATGGGATATGTACCTGTCCGGGATGCCTATGTTTATGACTCGGCACTCCGGATGGTTCCTGCATGCGTATTCTGAGACCGCCATGCCCGATCCTCCGTTCAGATAGTTTTCCTCGGCTGTTACGACGACAGAGTGTTTTCTCATTATCTCTGAGAGCCCTTCGAGATCCAGTGGCTTTATGAAGCGAAGGTCAGCAACTGTCGGAATGATGCCCTCACCGGTTTCAAGCTTCTCAGCAGTCTTAAGCATCAGTTCGACAGTACTTCCTATCCCCAAAAGACATACATCACTTCCACGGGCAAGGATCTCCAGTTTTCCCCACCCTGCAGGAACTCTCTCTGTCCGGCCTGCGGGCAGGATATCCCGGGGTGCCTTCCCCCTTGGATATCTTGCGACCATCGGGATGCCTCTTTCGATCCAGCCATTTACGAAAAATCTGAGATCCGAAGCGTCCCTTGGCGCAGCGATCGTTATGCCGGGCAGGGTCCTGAACCACGGGACGTCAAGGAGTCCGTGATGAGTCTCCCCGTCCTCGCCTACAAGGCCGGCCCTGTCTGCCCCGATCATTACGGGCAGTTTTGAAAGACATATATCGTGCATCAGCTGGTCCGCAGCCCTTTGAAGAAAGGTCGAATATATGCAGACAGCCGGTCTCATCCCGCCTGCCGCCATTCCTGCAGCGAAGGTCAGCATGTGTTCTTCCGAGATCCCCACGTCGAAGAACCTTTCCGGATACTTTTCTGCGAATCCGTTCAGTTTGGTCCCGTCAGTCATCGCAGCGGTGCAGACAGCGATGCGCGGGTCATGGGAGGCTGCCTCTGTAAGTGCCTCTGACATTATCTCGCTCCAAGAGGGCCGTGATGTCGCAGTGTGGTTCTGTGCCGCGTCCAGATCGGTGTTGGGGCCAATCCCATGGAAGAAGGGCGAGTTGTTCTCCGCTTCGCAGCATCCCTTGCCCTTTTTCGTAAGGACATGGATCAGAACAGGTTCTTTGCAATGCCTTGCGAGCCGGAAGACCTCCTCCATCTCCTCTATGTCATGGCCGTTGAACGGGCCCCAGTAGTTTATTCCCATCTCTTCGAAAATGTTCGTCGGAAGGATCAGGGATTTTAATTTGGACTTGATCTTTTTGAGTGCCTCTTCCAGCGCGTCTCCGCGTTTTAAGGTGTGACACTGATCCTTAATGAAATCCTTGAATTTAATGTACGTGGGGTTTACAGAAAGACGGGCCAGGTGTCCTGCTATCCCCCCGATCCTCGGGCTTATGGACATCTTGTTGTCGTTAAGGACTATGATCACCTTTGTCCCCGTACTTTCAACGCAGTTGAGGGCTTCGAAAGAGACCCCGTTCAGAAGGGCTCCGTCCCCTATCACCGCAACGACTTCGTGGTTCCGGCCGCTTATGTCCCTAGCCTTGGCGTAGCCCATTGCCGCAGATATGGATGTGCTGCTGTGGCCGGTCGTGAAAAAGTCATAGGGGCTCTCGTCCATTCGGGGAAAGCCTGCTATCCCGCCCCTGGTCCTCAGCGTGTGGAATCGTTCAAGTCTGCCTGTCAGTATTTTATAGGCATATGACTGATGTCCTACGTCAAAGATGATCTTGTCCCTTTGGGGGTCGAAGGCCCTCAGCAGGGCCACGGTGAGTTCCACCGCTCCGAGGGAGGATGCCAGGTGTCCGCCGTTCTTCAGTGTCACCTGAAGTATCATTTCCCTTATCTCGCAGCTAAGTTTGTTCAATTCGCCGTATGTAAGGCCTTTAAGGCCTTTGAAATCCTTTACCGATCCAAGCATGCTCATGGATGATCTCTCCAGGTCTCGATTTTAGCGGCCGGGCCCGAAGTCTGGCCCGGTCCTTCCTTATGCACGTCCTATATATTAGCACTCCGCAGCCGCGGATGTATGGTTCAGTGAGTCCTCCTTAGGAGGTATCCGGGAAATTCCGACAGGAAATCGTCGCCGGGAAGGATCCTGAGGATGGCTTCCCTTGCAAGCCCGGTCTCTTCGCGTGCCATTTCTGCAGCCTTCTCCATGCCGTATACGGTGACATGGGTCGCCTTGTCCTGCTCTGCGTCCTTTCCCGGAGTCTTGCCAAGCTCCTCAGCCGTGCTGGAGACATCAAGGATGTCGTCTATTATCTGGAATGCAGATCCTATGTGAGTGCCGTAATCCCAGCAGCAGGCGAGAATAGCCGGATCGTCAGTGCCCAGGGCCGCTCCCGCTGTTACGGAGGCCCTGATGAGAGTGCCGGTCTTGAGTGATGCGATCCTGCGCACGTAGGAAGGGTCAGTCTTCGCCGGAGCCGTGTCCATGTCGAGGACCTGGCCTCCGCATACTCCCGCAGGGCCTATGGCGCTGCTGAAGATCTGCATTGCTTTCAGCAGCCTGCCAGGTACGATCTTATCGCTTTTGCAGAGAGGGTATTCAAGGGAGAGAGCAAGGAGCGCGTCGCCGGCGAGAACAGCAAGCGTCTCACCGAAGACCGCATGGTTCGAAGGTTTTCCCCTTCTAATGTCATCATCGTCCATGCACGGAAGGTCGTCATGTATCAGCGTCGCAGTGTGGAGCATCTCGAAGCCCAGAGCGAGCGGAAGCGCATCATGGGGCTGACACCCAAACCTCTCTGCTGCGGCCAGGCATAGCACCGGACGCAGCCTCTTTCCTCCTGCAAAGAGGGAGTAGTCCATGGCTTCGCTCAGTTTTTCGGGAACTCCGATGTTTCTCAGCGCAGCCGATGTTCCAAGATATTCCTCAAATATTCCCCTGTACCTGTCAAACTCACTTTTTACCCTCAGGTCCTGTTCCTTGACTCCCGGCATGATCAGGCATCCTCTTTGTTCCCGAGTTCAAAAGGAATTTCTCCGTCGTCGGTCAGAAGCGCAACTTTTTGTTTTGCCTCTTCAAGATAAGAACGACACTCCCTCACCAGGCCGATTCCCTTTTCAAATTCGGACAGGGCCTCTTCCAAGGGCAGCGAGTCTCCTTCCAGTCTGCGCAGTATTTTGTCAAGTTCCGTCATTTTTTCGCTGAAATTCATTTAAATTCCTCCAGTACGATCAGTTGCAAGAAATTCATATACTATGATACAATGCACAGGTTGGATGTTCCAAGGTATAAGGGGGGAAACAATTATGTCCAAGTTCTGTGATTGCTGCGGTCGCGGACCGGCGACCGGAAATGCCGTCAGCCACTCTAACCGTCACACCAGACGCCGCTGGCTCATTAACCTTCAGAGTGTACGTGTTGACGTAGGTGGCGGAGAGTCCCGCAAACTCCATATATGCACGAAGTGCCTCCGTTCCGGTAAAGTCCAAAGAGCCGTTTAGTAAACGGCTCTTTTTTTTATTCCAGACTCCTCCTGCGCTAATATCCGTCTTTAGCATTACTGATCATTTCCCTTGCCTCGTCTTCGTCGACGAGGATCTCCCTCGGTTTTGAACCGTCTGCCGGACCCACTATGCCTATCATCTCCATCATGTCGATCAGGCGTGAAGCCCTTGAAAAACCGACTCTCAGCCTGCGCTGGAGACCGCTTGCGGATGCTATCCCGGTCGACATTACCGTATCGACAGCGTCCTCAAGCAGGTCATCGTCGAAAGCGGCGCTGTTATCCATGCCTGAAGGGCCGCTTCCCTGTCTGTCTATCTCAATGAAATCAGGCATTCCGAAAAGGTTTACAAGGTAGTTGAGCCAGACGCAGAGCACCTGTTCATCCACCCACGGAGACTGGATCCTGACGGGTTTTGGATGCCTGGTGGAAAGGAAGAGCAAGTCTCCCTTTCCCAGCAGCTTTTCCGCTCCGGAACAGTCGATTATGGTCCTCGAGTCTACTGAGCTCGGAAGCGTGAATGCCACCCTCGCCGGGATGTTGGCCTTGATGAGTCCAGTGATCACGTTTACCGAAGGCCTCTGAGTTGCGAGGATCAGATGGATGCCGGTAGCCCTTGCCATCTGCGCAAGGCGGCATATGTATTCCTCGACTTCCTTGGGAGCCGTCATCATAAGGTCCGCAAGTTCATCTACAACAATAACTATGTTAAACAGCCTGTCTTTTGGAATGACTTTTTTGTTGAAGTTTTCGAGGTTCCTCACCCTTGCTTTTGCGAACATCGTATAGCGCGACTCCATTTCACGTATAGCCCAGGCAAGTACGTGTACCGCCTTCTTTGCATCGGTCACAGGGGGCGTAAGGAGATGCGGGAGCCTGTCGTAGACGGCCATTTCTACCCTCTTGGGATCTACCAGTATCATTCTGAGTTCTTCCGGGGTCCTCATCGAACACAGGCCCACTATGCATGAGTTGATAAAGACGCTCTTTCCCGAGCCCGTGGTTCCTGCCACAAGCAGATGGGGCAGCTCCTCGAGTCCTATGATCACAGAATCCCCGTTTACAGCGACCCCAAAAGGCAGCGGGAGAGCCGTGTCGGTGTCCTGGTACGCAGTGTCCCCGATAATAGTTCTGAGAGGGATACCCCTGCGTCTGGGGTTGGGTATCTCGATCCCAACGTAGGGTTTACCGGGTATCGGGGCCTCGATCCTGAGGCTTGGGACCGCCATCGCGAGCGCTATGTCGTTTGCAAGGACAGCGACTTTATTGACTTTGATGCCCGGGGCAAGCTGTATCCTGAACTGTATCACCGTGGGGCCTACCAGTATCTCCGCGAGCCTTGCCTCTATGTTGAACTGTCTGAGGGCCTTTATGATCTTTTCTCCCAGAGGCATGGATTTTTCTTCATCCATCTCGCCCTCGTGAGATTCCTCGTTCCCGAATATCTCAAGGGGCGGCGGGAATATGCCTTCTTCCGCTCCCTCGAATGATCCCTCGTCATCAAGGTTGAATTCAGGGTCCTGTATCTCCTCTGAAATATATAACGAGCCTTCCGTTCCATACTGGCCAAGTCCTGTGACCGTGACAGGGGGTAGGTCCGTTTCGTCCGCGGCAGGGCCAAAATAGTCCGCCCCATCATATTCAGTTATGTTGGGAGCATCACCGGATAATTCCTTCTCAGGCCTCTCCTTGTCTTTTTTGTGAAAACAGTTGAATATTGAGGAACCGGGCAGTTTTTTGTTAATAAATAAAGGTATATCATACAATAATAATGATATGTATATTGAGAGAGCTCCTGCTATGAATGTGCCGAAGGCTCCAAGCATCGAGAATATCTCTGAGGCAAAAGATGCACCGAAGGCTCCGGGCGAGAGCCAGAGCGGGTATCCTGCATTGCCGGAGGTCATTGCATTCAGACCCAGAAGAAGCGATGCCGTCATGAAAACAAGGAGTGTCCCGAGGGACTGTCTCACGAAGTGGGGGATCTTTCTTGAAAGCAGTCTCGAAAGACTGAAATAGAGGGCGAAAAGGATGGGTATTATCGAGGCTCCGCCAATAGATCCAAGTATGGACGAAGAGATGTCCTGTCCGAGCATGCCTGTCCATGGCGTGTAGAATGATGCAGTCAGGTAAATGGACAGCACGGCAAGGACTATGTAAGCGAGCCTTGCCCATGTTCCTCCCGCCGGCTGTCCGGCTTTTGCCTTAGGCTGCCGCGGAGCCGGTCTTTCATCCTTTTTTGCTTTTTTTCTGAAGATCATATCAGGCTTCACTGCCTCCTACAGTCATCCCTTCGATCAGCATCGACGGCTGTCCGTCAGTAACGGGGACGCTCTGTCCTGATTTCCCGCATACCCCCGGATCCATGCAGAGGTCGCTGCCCAAGGCAATGATATTTTCAAGCACCGCAGGTCCGTTGCCTGTAAGGATAGCTCCCTTTACCGGGTGTGACACTCTGCCCTTTTTAATTATATATGCTTCTGAGACATAAAAGACAAAATCACCCGTGGTCGGGTTTACCTCCCCGCCGCCCATCTTCTTCACGAGAAGTCCTCTGTCGGTCATTGCAAGCATCGAATCGAAGTCAGAAACACCAGGGGCCAGAAGCGTGTTGCTCATTCTGGGTACCGGGATGTTCCTGTATGACTGTCTCCTGCCGTTTCCGGTCAGGGGCAGGCAGGAGGTTTTTGCAGTCAGGATGTCCGTAAGGTACGATCTCAGTATCCCGTTTTCGATCAGAACGTTCCTGCGCGCCGGGGTGCCCTCGTCGTCAAACCTGTAGGAACCGTACAGGGAAGGGATCGTCGGGTCATCGATCATCGTGACAGACTCATGTGCGACTTTCTCTCCTATTTTATCCCTGTAGACGGAGTGGTCCTTCTCTACGATATCAGCTTCAAGGCCGTGTCCGCAGGCTTCATGGATCACAGTGCCTCCCGCCTCCCCTGCCAGAAGGACCTTCATCCTACCCGCCGGGCATGGTTTTGCGTCCAGCATAAGAAGCGCTCTTTCCAGCGCAGCGAATGCCACATCTTCAGGGTCTGAACCGGACCAGAAATCCTTGTGGGGAATGGCCATGCTCCGTCTCTCTGAAGCTGTCTGAAGAATGCCGTCCTTCTCAGCAATGACCATTGCGGAGAAGCTGCAGTAGGTTCTTGAATCTTCCGCGCACCTGCCGTCTGAACGTATGATGAGGACGTTTCTTTTTGATATGTTGTACCTGAAGGCCGCCTGCCTGACATATTTGGATCCTTTCCTGATCTTGAGGTCAAGTTCTTTCATGTAGCTTATATCGGGGGGCAGCATCTTTTCTTCCATGGTCAGAACGGGTCCGCGATCGTTTCCCGGCGGATCGGGCAGGGTCCCGAAAGCAGAAGACTCAGCCTCGGAGAGTATCCGGGATATGGCAGAAGGCGATGTCCCGGGGGAATGCGAATAAAAGGTCCTGTCCCCGACTATTATCCTTGCTCCCGATCCGTCGGCGTTCGAAGATGCAAGCTCTTCGATCCTTCCGTCCTCATAGTGCGCCGAGTGTGCTGTTCCCGCCTGTATGAAAATATCTGAGTGCAGGGCACCTTTTTTATCTGTATCCGCAAGTCTCTGGGTCATCGTTTCGATCACTCTGTTGATCATTCTATCTCTCCTGTCGCTTCTCTTGTCCCGGTCATGATGATATCAAGCCCTTCACTTTTCAGGCCTTCGATGCATTCCATCATGTCACCCAGCAATTCCGCCGGGGTGAATACTGTGACCTCTCCCTTTTTGGCATCCTCGGTCTTAAGAAAGCCCAGTCCTTCGCAGGCATCTATGGTCCAGCTGATATAGTATATATCCTTTTGCGGGACCCTCAGCGATATCTCACATATCTGAGGCCTCACTCGGTCCCCTCCCGCTGTTTTCTCAGGTGTTCCTCATATGTCCTGCTGAATATGTGATTTCCTTCAGACGTAGCAAAGAAGAAGAGATAGTTTGTCTTGGCAGGCTCCAGAGCGCTGATCCAGGAATCCTCGGACGGGACGGAGATCGGTCCCGGAGGAAGGCCGTAGTTACTGTAAGTGTTGTACGGAGAGTCTATCTCAAGGTCCTTATAAGTGAGGCTCTTCTTTTTAATGCCAGCCTCGTCCCAGCAATATATGACCGTCGCGCACGACTGCAGGGGCATCCGTTTGTCAAGCCTGTTGAGGAATATCCCGGCAAGTATCGGGCGTTCCTCACTGATCCTTGCCTCGCCTTCAACGATGGAAGCAAGCACTCCCCTCTGTGACGTGAACTTTTCGTCCGCGCCATCCGGAAGACGCTTCCCCACCCTTTCCATCCAGAGCCCCGATGCCCTTCTTACCGTCTGAGATGCGAGGCTGTTGCCGGGTGCCAGCGAATAGGTCTCAGGCAGCAGAAAGACGATCCTGTCCTTTGGATCGTCAGGAAGCAGCTCATGAAGTTCGGTCGGGAAATTGCCTTTTTCAGAAAGGGCTTTCAGCAGCCCGTCGTCGCCGTCGGGAAGTTTCAGCGCGGCGTTAAGCGAGCTGTACCTTGTCCCCGGTATGATAGTCACCGTGTGCGCCACAGGAGTGGCTGTCCTGAGCTGGTTTGCCACCGATACCTCGCTGCCCGGGGCAATAAGATAAGTTCCCGGACGCAGAGTTTTGTCCATCTCAAGCCTGATCATCCATTTGATGAGCCTGTTGGCGTCTTTGACCGCCCCTGCGTCTTTGATCGCCCTGGCGGCCTCTCCGGCGGACATCCCGCCTGTGATGGTCACTTCGACCTTTTTTGCTGAAGATGCGAACAGATCCGGATATAGGCCCGGCATGACGAAACAAAGCAGACAGAAAAGGATCAGGGCGGCAGCGTGGGGTATCATGTCTCTCTTTCTGTTATTCAAGAAATTCTCTCCTTATTCTCTCCGGCTTTTCCCATGCACTGACGGTCAGGCGCACGTAGGAATTATACCCGCAATGGCGATAAGGTTAAATAGCGAAGTTACCGGGAACGATGGAACAAACATAGCGAGCGGTTGCTCAGCCGCCTTTAGAACTGCTTCACCATGATGATGTTTAACTATGTTTAAAAAAATGCTTGACATTTAGACTGAAGGAGAGTATATATGTTAACCATTCAACGGATACACTTGAAAGGGGCGCGGAAAATGAGGGAAACAAAGGCACTTGTCTATGCTGGCATATCGTCATCTCTCTCCTCCGGCGTTTCTTCCTCATGCGGCGGTTCCGGTTGTCATTGCCGGTCCCGAAACGTGTAACCGATGGATAGAGAGTATCTTCAAAATTTCTAGAACATCAAGGCGTTTCAGGGACCGGAAGGAATTCTTCCGGTCCCTTTTTTTCCGGATTTATAGATCAATATTACTAAGGAGGAGAATGCAATGAATACGAAATATCTGTTGACCCCCGGTCCGGTGGAACTGCCGGCAGAAGTGCTGAGAGCGGGAGCGCGTCCGCTTATAGGACACAGGTGTCCCGCCTTTTCCGAGCTTTTCACGGGCATCGAGAACAAGCTGAGGGAACTTTTGAAAAGTGAAGGCCCGGTAGTGATCCTTCCGTCCTCTGGGACAGGTGCCCTTGAGTGCATGGCTGTGAACTTCCTTGAGAAGGGAGACAAGTTCATTTCCGTATCATGCGGGGTTTTCGGCAGCAGGTTCCGTGAGATCGCGCTGAGAACAGGCGCGGAAGGCATCAACATAGACGTTGAATTCGGCGACTCTGTCACACCGGGGCTGGTTGCGGAAGCCGTCAGAACCGATCCCGGCTGCAAAGTGCTGATGATAACTCAGAATGAGACTTCGACTGCGGTAGTCAACCCCATAAAAGAAATCATAGCAGCCATCCCCGAAAAAGACCGCCCCCTCATACTCGTGGACGGTGTCAGCTCGGTCGGTGCAATGGAATGCTTCCCTCAGGAATGGGGCGTCGACGCAATAGGCACAGCTTCGCAGAAGGGACTCCTCACGCCTCCCGGGCTCGGGCTGGTATGGCTTTCGAAGAGAGCATGGAAGGCCCTTGAGGGAAAGACCTGCCCCAGCTACAGCTATGACCTAAAGCTCCACAGGAAGGACCTTGAAGCCAAGTCTCCTGCCAACCCCTTCACTCCCCCTGTCTCGCTCTACTACGCACTTGACGAGGCGCTGGACGAGATACTGGAAGCCGGTACCGAAACCTGGTTCAGGTCGAGAAAAAAATATGCAGATACCCTTGCCGCAGGCCTCGAAGTCATGGGCTTCGAACTTCTGGTCAAACGCCCCGAGGCGCGTTCTCCGGGAGTTACTGCCTTTAAATTCCCGGGCGGTGATACAGAAGCGGTACGCAAAAAACTTCGTGCAATGGGTATAGAAACTGCCGGAGGACAGGGGAAGCTCAAAGGAGAGCTTATCAGGGTCGCGCATTACAACAACTGGGGATGGCCGGAACTTTGCATCATCCTCGGATCGCTCTACGGTGCAGCTGAGATGGCGGGCAAAGTAAAAGGTGATTTCCTCGCGGAAGCCTGGAATGTCTGGAATAGGGAGGATCAGTGATCATGGCTGATAAAAACAGAAAGTGGAAGGTACTGGTCGCGGAGACCGTAGGAGAGGCGGGCCTCCAGATGCTAAGGGAGGCACCCGACATAGAATTGATAGAAGAAGTTGGAATGTCCCGCGAAAGTTTGATCAAAAAACTGCCCGAAATGGACGCAGTGCTCACCAGGAGCGGAACGAAAATGGATGAGGAAGCCCTGAACGCGGCAGTCAACCTGAAGGTGGTCGCACGGGCAGGTGTCGGTGTGGACAATGTCAACGTTCCGGTCGCAAGCCGCAAGGGCGTTGTGGTTATCAACGCACCCACAGGTAATACTCTCGCGGCGGCGGAACTTACGATGGCCCTTATGCTGGCCCTTGTAAGGAAGGTGCCTCAGGCCTTTGGTTCGCTTAGGAGCGGAGAATGGGACAGGAAGAGGTTTTCCGGTCACCAGCTCAGCGGCAAGAAGGTCCTTGTCCTCGGCCTCGGAAGGATCGGGGCGGCGGTAGCCCAGCGCTGCCGGGCATTTGGTATGGATGTTTTTGCATACGACCCCTACACGCCCAAAAAGAAGGCCGAATCGCTGGGTATCCCGATGAGGGATGACCTGGCTGACGCACTTTCGATAGCGGATGTGGTGACCCTTCACATGCCCCTTACTTCAGATACGTCCGGCATGATAGACGAAAAAATGTTGAGAGCTTTTAAGAAGGGCGCATATCTGATCAACTGCGCCAGGGGCGGCATCGTCGACGAAAAGGCTGCCGCCGAGGCTGTAAGAGAGGGACGGCTGTCCGGCATAGCATTCGATGTCTACACATCAGAACCTCTTGGTAATGACCATCCGTTCCTGGCAAAGGACATCGAGGACAGGATAGTCATCACCCCGCATCTTGGAGCAAGCACAGAAGAGGCTCAGACAGAGGTCGCGAAGATCGCTGCGGAGAACATGATCGCCGCTTTGCGCGGAGAGCCTTACGAACATGCGGTAAACCTCCCCTTCCTTGAGCAGAAGCTGAACAAGGCGCAGAAAGCGTTTCTGCAGCTTTCCAGAAAAATGGGAGTACTCGGGGCAAAGCTGGCCGAGGTAGAGTGCGGGGCTGTCCATGGCTGCCATATAATGCTGAGGGGAGATCTATTCTGCGAAGAAGAACCTATGCCCAACAGGCTGTGCGCTTACAGTATCGCGGTTCTCAAAGGCCTTTTTGAAGTGAGCCGCGGACCCGAAGTCTCTTACATGCTTGCCCCTCTTCTCGCCAAGGACAGCGGACTTGCCGTTGATGAGGGATTCGGCGAGGCCAGGACGTACAAGAATACCGTGGAGCTTACGCTTGATGCGGAAAAATGCAGCGTATCACTTATAGGCACCATCACGGAAGAGGGCCGCATGAGAGTGGTCAAGGTAAACGACTACTGGCTCGATTTCGTACCCAACGGAAAGCTTATACTCTTCCAGAACCACGACAGGCCCGGCGTGATCGGGAAAATCGGCAACATCCTGGGTGAATCTAAGATCAACATCGCCAACTTCGCCTTGGGGAGGAAGGACAACAGCGGCCTTGCGCTCGGAGCGCTTGAAGTGGACAGCGACATCGACGACAAGACAAAGAAAAAGCTTGAGAAAAGCGGAGATATGATCTGGCTGGCACTGATCGACTTCACAGAGACGGAATAAGAGAGCGCAGGACAGACACTTAAGGCACACCGGCGGCGGGGGCAGACTTGATTTGCAGGCACTTTCCCTGCCGCTTATAATTTAAAAGGACGGTCTTTTTTTTTC
The DNA here is from genome assembly GCA_002316795.1 of Synergistaceae bacterium UBA1037. GTDB lineage: Bacteria > Synergistota > Synergistia > Synergistales > Synergistaceae > Caenicola > Caenicola nitritireducens. The sequence continues at coordinate 62,970 of DCEE01000059.1, read as the reverse complement.
TCACCTTTGACCGTTTGCTTTAGTGGGAGCATCTGATATATGATAGTCCGGCAAAAGCCGAATGCCTGCCGGCAGTTCGGGCTGCAGGGGAAGCGAGGATCCCCGACTGGAGGACAGAGCACATGTGGAGCTATTACTGGCCGATAGGTTTTATCGTTTTGTCAAATGTTCTCTATCACATCTGTTCAAAATCGATCTCTGAAGGCGCTGACCCCTATTTTTCGCTTCTTGTCACCTATATTGTGGCGGGAAGCGCATGTCTGGGGTTATATCTTTATACGGGGCACTTCAAAAATTTCCCTGCGGATGTCAGGGGCATCAGCTGGAACAGCCTGATGCTCGGGGCCTCGATAGTATGCCTAGAGCTGGGTTTTCTGATCATGTACAGGGTCGGATGGAACATCAGCATAGGCTCTCTTGCCGCAAACATCTGCCTTGCGGTCGCGCTGGCCCTTGTGGGAGTTTTCTTCTACAGGGACAGCTTCACCATGAACAAGGTGATCGGGATGATACTCTGCATTGCAGGCCTGATATTCATTAACAGGCAATAACACTTACAACGTCTGCCATTAAAGTAAAAGAGGGGCTGCCGGATCGATCCCGGCGGCCCCTTTCTCTCTTTCCCGGAAGATACTACTGCAGTGCCTTATCCAGTATCTCTGTAGTTTTTTCGGCGTTTGCTTTGAGCTGTTTAAGCGCATCTTTCATCCTTGCCTTGAAGTCCGCGGCAAAAGATTCGTCTGTTACGCCGGGAAGGTTTATCTTCACATTGTAAGCAGCCGCCCTTCCTGCCGCCTCAGAGATGAGCGCAGCGCTTCCGGCATCGCTTATCGTGTTTGTGTTCCCGTCTTTTGCAGCCAGGTAAGCCAGTTCGCACACCTCAACACATGCCTCCAGAGTCAGGAGCGGGACTTCGGTGGCAAGTTTTGAGGCCTCTCCCATCGCTTTCTTGCGGATGCACTTCTCCTCCTCGGTGGCTTTGGGCAACTTCATAGCCGCCATGAAGGAGTTGAACGATTCAGTGTCCTTGTTCATCAGGTCGACGAATTTGAATCTGAGCGATTCGCTTTTGCTGACCACATCTTCCATTATCTGCCAGCTGTCTTTGTATTTCTCCTTGCCAATGGTAAGGTTTGCCACCATTGAGACAAGTGCCGATCCGAGAGAGGCGCAGAGCGCTGCTACGCTTCCTCCTCCCGGTGCCGGTGAATCCGAGGCAAGCTCATCGAGAAACGCGCGTATTTCCATCCTTTCAAATTTCATAGAGATCCCTCCTGCTATCCTTTTACGAGTTTTGTAAGATATTCATCATCGGCGATGAAAGGTACTGTGATGTGGCCGTCGCTTCTTTTCCGGTTGAACTCCCCTATCGTCGAAAGCGCGTTTTCATTCCTTGCCCATGCTCTTCTCGCAACTCCGCTTATGACGTCCCAGCTGAGGGAAGCTTTGATTATGCTGTCTACCCTCTCGCTTCCGTCAAGGACCAGGCCGAAACCTCCGTTAATTGATTTTCCAGTGCCGACTCCCCCTCCGTTGTGGAGGGCAACAAGGCTCATTCCCCTGGCACAGTTCCCTGCGAAGCAGTGGATCGCCATCTCGCCCATTACGTTGCTTCCGTCCTTGATGTTGGAAGTTTCGCGGTAGGGTGAGTCTGTACCCGATACATCGTGATGGTCCCTGCCCAGCATTACCGGGCCTATCTCCCCTGTACGGACCATCTCGTTGAACTTAAGTGCTATGCGGACCCTTCCCTCTTCGTCCTGGTAGAGTATCCTGCACTGGGTGCCCACTACAAGCCTGTTTTTTTCAGCATCCCTTATCCATGCCCAGTTGTCGTGATCCTGAAACCTGCGGGTCGGATCGATGCATTCCATCGCCGCGCGGTCGGTCTTCCTGAGGTCTTCCGGATCGCGGCTGAGGCAGCACCAACGGAACGGTCCGTAGCCGTAGTCGAAGAGGAGAGGTCCCATTATGTCTTCCACGTATGAGGGGAATACGAACCCTTCGTATGTATCGACGCCGTTCTTTGCTATCTCCGTCACTCCTGCATCGAATACCGCCCTCATGAAGGAGTTGCCGTAGTCGAAGAAATAAGTTCCTTTCTCTGTCAGCGCCTTTATAAGCTCGTAGTGTTTTCTGAGCGTTTTGTCCACCAGCCTGCAGAACTCTTCCTTATCCTCTGTGAGGAGTCTGGTCCTCTCTTCGAAGGAGATGCCCTGCGGGCAGTAGCCGCCGTCGTAGACGGCATGGCATGATGTCTGGTCTGAGAGCAGTTCGATGTTTATGCTCTTGTCGAGAGCGTACTGCAGAAGGTCTACGATATTGCCTTCATAGGCTATGGAAAGAGGTTCGCCTGCATCCATGGCCTCCTTTGCCCACCTGAAAGCCTCAGGAAGATCGGCGGTTTTTTTGCTTACCCATCCCTGGCTGTGCCTTGTTTCTATGCGCGATGGGTCTACCTCGGCGATTATTGACGCAGCGCCTGCTATCTCGGCAGCCTTGGGCTGAGCTCCGCTCATGCCGCCAAGTCCTGAGGAAACAAAAAGATGGCCCGCAAGCCCCTTGCCTTCCGGCAGGTGGAACTTGCTTCTTCCTGCGTTAAGCAGTGTATTGTATGTGCCGTGGACGATCCCCTGCGGCCCGATGTACATCCATCCGCCCGCGGTCATCTGTCCGTAGTTTGCAACACCCAGCGCGGCTGCCCGTGTGAAGTCTTTGGGGTTGTCAAACATGCCCACCATCAGGCCGTTCGTAAGGATCACCCGCGGCGCGGAGGGATCTGACCTGAAAAGTCCGAGAGGATGTCCGGACTGTACTACGAGCGTCTGGTCAGCCGTCAGGATCTCAAGATACTTTTTTATCAGTCTGTACTGCATCCAGTTCTGGCATACCTGTCCGGTCTCTCCGTATGTGACCAGTTCGTAAGGGTAAAGTGCCACGTCAAAATCGAGGTTGTTGTCGATCATGACCTGGAAGGCCTTTCCTTCAGTGCATTTGCCCCTGTACTCATCGATGGGCTTGCCGAAGAGCCGCCCCTGCGGCCTGAAACGATAGCCGTATATGCGTCCGTGTTCGCGGTATTCCTGAAGGAACTCAGGCGCTATCTCTTTATGATATTTCTCGGGAATGTAGCGGAGCGCATTCTTAAGTGCCAGTACCGTCTCTTTTTCGTTCAGTACCTGTCCCCTGTTGGGCGCCCTTCTGATCCCCGGTTCGAATGCTGCCCCGGACGGAAGTCCTTCCGGAAATTCGAGAGCTATCTCAAGTGCTTTTCCTGTCTTAGGATCAAACATGTTTGGTCAACTCCGTTTCTTATTTTTTTATAATTCTTATTTGATATTTTCCTTGACTAAGAAAAATATCTGACTATACTAATTGTAACGCAAAGATTTAGGATTGGAAAGTATTAAAGTTGTGAAATATGATAAATATCTAGCAGGAAAATGTTTCATCTTAATAGCATGATTATAGCACCGCAGTTCTCAGATAACAGCATTAAAACAACAAAAGGGGGATTTTTGAGATGAGCTCAAATCCGGTAGTTCTTGATGGGAAATCTCTTACCATTCGCGATATCGTCAACGTTGCAAGGAATGGTTACAGGGTCGGGATAGACCCCAGTGCAGAGAAAGTCATAACAGAATGCGCCGACTCGGTCAAGGAATGGGTCAACGAAGGACGCGTTGTATACGGAGTCACAACTGGCTTCGGAGACCTTGCGTCGGTGGTGATCCCCAGGGATCAGAGCCGCCAGCTTCAGGAAAACCTGCTGATGAGCCATGCCTGCGGATTCGGCGAGGCTCTGCCGGAGGACTATGTCCGTGCGATAATGCTTCTTAGGATCAATACTCTCACGAGGGGATATTCAGGGATAAGCCTCAATACCCTCACCCAGCTTCTCAATTACCTCAACCTCGGCATCCATCCGGTGATCCCGCGTCAGGGATCTGTGGGCGCAAGCGGAGACCTCTGCCCTCTTTCACATCTTGCCATAACGCTGATCGGTCTCGGCGACGTAGTCTACAAGGGCAAAAAGATGCCTACCCATGAGGCGCTGAGCATTACCGGACTCAAGCCTGTCGACCTCATGCCCAAGGAGGGGCTTGCCCTCAACAACGGCACAACGGTCATGACGGGCATAGCCGCACTCTGCCTCTATGACGCGAAAAAACTTCTGAAGAACGCGGACATCGCGGCGGCGCTGTCTGCCGAGGCTCTCCATGCCGTACCCTACGCATTTGACAAGCGTACGCATGACCTCCGTCCGCAGGCCGGACAGAGCATCGTGGCGGAAAACATGAGAAGGCTGATAGAGGGCAGCGAGATAGTCGAGACATACAAGAAGGACCGGGTACAGGACGCATACTCGCTCCGCTGCCTCCCTCAGGTGCACGGGGCAAGCCGGGATGCGGTCTCATACGTTGAAAGCGTGATCAACATAGAGATCAACTCGGTAACGGACAACCCGATCATTTTCCACCAGGACGGCGAAGCGATAAGCGGAGGCAATTTCCACGGTCAGCCCATCGCAATGGCGATGGATTTCTTCGGAATAGCGGTAGCTGAGATAGCAAACATCTCCGAAAGGCGCGTTGCGAGGCTTGTGGACCACAAGCTCTCAGACCTGCCTCCCTTCCTGGTTGCCGAAAGCGGAGTCAACAGCGGTTTTATGATCCCGCAGTACACGGCCGCCGCGATAGTCTCTGAGAACAAGGTGCTTGCCCATCCCTCATGCGTTGACTCCATCCCGACATCAGCCGGGCAGGAAGACCACGTCTCCATGGGCGGCTACAGCTCAAGGAAGGCGCTGACTATGCTCAACAACACAAAAAGGGTCATCTCAATAGAGATGCTCAACGCTGCTCAGGGCATTGACTTCAGAGCTCCGCTCAAGCCCGGACGCGGGACTTCTGCGGCTTACAAAGCGTTCCGCAGGGAGGTCCCCTTCTATGCAAAGGACCAGTACATGCAGCCCCTGATGCTGAAATCCCTTGAACTCGTAAGCAATGGCACTATAATTGATGCAGTTGAGAAAGAGATCGGGGAACTCAAGTAGTCAAATAAGTTAAACATATACAGGGAGGAATAATAATGGCAATGCAGCTGATCGAATGTGTGCCGAACTTCAGCGAAGGAAGGCGCCCGGAAGTTATCGAAAAGATAGTTGACTGTTTTAAGGACAAAAGGGGGGTCTACCTTCTTGACCACAGAGCTGATGAAGACCACAACAGGCTGGTCATAAGCCTTGTCGGAGCCCCTGCGCCGATCCAGGATGCGCTGATCGAAGCCGCAAAGGTCGCCCTCGCGAACATAGACATGAATTCGCATCAGGGCGGACACCCGAGGATAGGAGCTGTCGACGTAGTCCCCTTTACCCCTATAAAGGGGATCACGATGGAAGAGTGCATAGGGCTTGCCCACAGCTTCGGCGAACGTTATTTCAAAGAATGCGGCATCCCGGTCTATTTCTATGAAGACGCCGCAAAGAGGCCCGAAAGGAAGCGCCTTGAGGTCATTCGCAAGGGTCAGTATGAAGTCCTGAAGGAAGAGGCGAAGACTAAAGAGGAAAGGATGCCCGATGTGGGAGGTCCCGGACTCCACCCCACGGCTGGAGCCACTGTTATCGGCGCGCGCAAGTTCCTTGTGGCATTCAACGTAAACCTTGACACGGCCGATGTTGAGATCGCAAAGAAGATCGCAAACACGGTCAGGGCATCTTCGGGCGGCTTCTGCCACGTCAAGGGGATAGGTCTTGCCCTTGAAGAGCGCGGCATCACACAGGTAAGCATGAACCTGGTGGATTACGAGAAGAACTCGCTCTACAGGGTCCTTGAAATGATAAGGATGGAAGCTAAAAGATGGGGAGTTCAGGTCATAGAAACTGAAGTCTACGGCATGATCCCCGTCAACGCGATACTTGAAAGCGCTGCGTACTATATGCAGATCAACGACTTCGACCCCGCACAAGTGCTGGAGCTTCAGCTTCTGGAACTGATGGGAGAGAGGGCGGAATGACCGTAAAACTGTACAGAAACGCCAGGATATTTACCCCCCTGGACTCCGGACACCCCCTGAAGGGCAAAAAACAGGGAAAGATCAGGGAGTACAGTAAGGGAGCCATCCTTGCCGTCAACGGACTGATAGAGAAGATAGGCGACGAAGGCGAGGTCCTGAACGGCATCTCTTCCGCCGCCGTTAACGAGGAGAGGGATATGGGAGGGGCTTGTGTGATCCCGGGATTTGTGGATCCGCACACCCATCTCTGTTTCGCAAAGAGACGCGAAGACGAGTTCAAGATGAGGCTGGATGGACTCCCCTATCTTGAGATACTCAAGCGCGGAGGGGGGATCCTCTCTTCGGTAAAGTCTGTGAGGTCAGTGACAGAAGAAGAACTCTTCTCCGCTACAAAGAAGCTTGCCATGTCGGCCCTTGCCAAGGGAACGACGACGATCGAGATAAAGAGCGGCTACGGACTCGATCTTGAGCTGGAGATGAAGATGCTCTCTGTCATAAGCAGGATATCAAGGGAGACCCCGCTTGACGTAGTTCCGACGTTCATGGGCGCGCATGCCGTGCCCGCCGAATACAAAGAGAGGCCGGACGATTTCGTTGACCTTGTTATCAACGAGATGCTGCCCAAGGTCAAAGAGCAGGGGATCGCTGAGTTCTGCGACATATTCTGCGAGGAAGGCGTCTTCTCGGTCGTCCAGAGCAGAAAGATACTCAAGGCGGCAAAGGCGATCGGCTTCGAGATGAAGATCCATGCGGACGAAGTCCATGACCTTGGCGGAGCGGGTCTTGCCGCGGAGCTCGGAGTCAGGTCGGCGGAGCATCTTCTCGCTGCGAGCGAGGAAAACCTTCGTGCGATGGGAAGGGCAGGATCGATCGCGGTCCTTCTTCCGGCAACAGCTTACAGCCTCAAAAAGCCCTATGCCAAAGGCAGGGAGATGATCGACTGGGAAGTTCCCGTTGCGCTCGCTACGGACTGCAACCCTGGATCGTGCTTCTGCGAGTCGGTCCCCTTCATATTCGGTCTTGGTGTTATGAACATGAACATGACGATCGAAGAAGCGCTTTCGGCATCGACACTCAACGCAGCATATGCGGTCAACAGGCAGCACAAGGTCGGAAGCCTGGAGCCCGGAAAACAGGCCGACTTCCTCGTCCTTGACGGGGAGACGCCTACCACACTTGCCTACCATGTGGGAAGCACCTCTGTATTGGAAGTGCACAAACTGGCTGAGCGGGTAGCTTAAACAAATACCCCGGATATCAGAAAAGAGTCAGGTCTGCTTCAACGGCCTGACTCTTTCTCGATTTTGTGACCAACAGGCACTTTCAGCAGATGAACATCGAATCTCCGAAGGAGAAGAACCTGTATTTCATCTCGACAGCCTCCCTATATGCCTCCATGATCCTGTCGTAGCCCGCAAATGCTGATACAAGCATCAGGAGAGTGCTTTTGGGCAGGTGATAGTTGGTTATCAGGGCATCTACGACCCTGAAACCGAACCCCGGCCTTATGAACAGCCTTGTGTCGATCGTTCCGGGCCTTACTTCACCGTAGTGCATGGCAAAGGATTCAAGGGTCCTTACGACGGTGGTCCCGACAGCTATTACCCTGCCTCCCCTGATTTTTGTCTCTCTTATCTTGATCGCCGTGCTCTCCGGGACCTCACAGAATTCACTGTGCATTATATGTTCAGAAATATCGTCTGTTTTAACCGGCCTGAATGTGCCAAGCCCCACCTGCAGCGTAACAAAGGTTTCGTCTACGCCCATTGCCCTGATCTCTCTCAGCAGCTTATCTGTGAAATGAAGCCCCGCTGTGGGAGAGGCGACCGAGTTTTCTTTTTCCGGTCTGGAATATACCGTCTGGTAGCGCTCAGGTTCGGCATGAGTCTCGGTAATGTAGTGAGGCAGTGGGGTCATGCCGAATTTATGTATGATCGAGAAAGGATCGGCAGAAGCTGAGAAATAAATATTCCTTACCCCGTCTTCAAGTCTTTCGCCGACGGTGATCTCCACATCGTCTCCCAACAGTACAGAAGCTCCCTCTTTAAGCTTCCTGCCCGGTCTTACAAGAGCTGTCCACTTATTGGGTCCGGCTGCCGGAGAGAGGAAAAAGATCTCAACTTCCGCATTGCCGTTTTTTTTGATCCCTGTGACGCGTGCGGGAAGGACTCTGGTGTCGTTGAGAACAAGCAGATCGCCTTCCCTGAGGTGATCCTTTATGTCCCTGAATATTTTGTGTTCTCTTGTCCCGGAGTCCTTATGGAGGACCAGCAGCCTTGATGAGTCTCTGGGCTCGACGGGATCCTGCGCGATCAGTTCTTTGGGAAGATAGTAATCAAATGTTGAAGTTTTTGAAAAATCATGTCCTGTGTTATCCAAAATATCCGTCCTCACTGTCCTATTGTTGTGCCCGGAAAATAATAGTCGAGTATCTGGGCGTAAGTCCAGCCCTTCTCTGCCATCGTTTTCGCGCCGATCTGCGAAAGCCCGACACCGTGTCCCGATCCCCTTCCGAATATTTTTACGGTCAGGCCTGTCGCCGGAGCCATCGAAAGCCTTGGGACATAGCGGATCTCAGGCACCTGAAGGGCTTCATGTCCGGCCCCGCCGTCGTCTCCGGAGGTCTCGGCAGGAAGGTCCGGCATCGGCAGACGCCCCTCCGCACGAGCTATCCCCTTCTCTATGTATGAGTCGATGTCGTCGGGCCTGGAGAGTATCTCCATGAGTTCCAGGGTCGTAAAGACCCTTTTCTTTGTCAGCCATATTATCTTTTCTTCCTTGTCATCGGGCATTTCTGAAAGATCTATCTTTTCTGAAGCCTCGGCAGGTTTTGCCCTGTTTAAAGGCTTTGAAGCCGCAGGGGCTGAGGGGAAAGAACCGCGTTGTTCATTTATGTAAGGCGATCTTGAGCCAAATTCGAAAAGTGTGCTCTTTACCGTCCCGGCTCCCATGATATTTCTGAATTTGTATCCTGAGATAACTTTTGTGCCTGAGCTGCCCCTTACCTCCATACTTAATATCCTGCCTGTCTCATCCCTTTTCAGCGGAGTGACGGATATAAGGTCCCCGACATTGATCCCGCCTGCTTCAAGTTTCGAGCGGACGGCCGAGAGCGAAAGAGCAACTTCCCATGTGGTATTGCGTCCGGAATATGCGAAGGGCTCGGTTTTGGGTTTCAGATAGGGGGTGTCTCCGCCCCATACGTTGGCCGGGGATGTGACCATCCCCCCGCTGTCAGAGTGGTAGTAGACGCTTGCCGGAGTTCCCTTCCACCTTAAGATCAGGCCGGAGGTCTCATGTACAGCCCTGTCAGCAATATTGTCGTGTGCTGATATTCCTTTGTAGACCTGGCAGTGCCAACTGTCGCACAGGTCGTCATCGCCGTGCTTGCCGCCCGACACGACGGCGAAGGTACGTGCCAGGATCACCTGTGCCTTGAGTGCTTCGAAGGGCCAACTGGGATCCATTTCTGCCTTGATCACCCCCCGCAGGTAATTTTCAATATCTATGAGATTAGAGACCTTGAACCCATTGGCTGAGTTTTTGAAGATGAAAGTGCCGTTGTAAGGTGTGCCGTTGTACTTCATCGGGCCATCTGAGGATATTTTTAGCGGCATTCTGAAAGTGTGCCCCCCTGCCGAGATCTCGGTGCCGGTCCTTTTCTCAATATTGTGAGTTCCCGAAAGAACGGCCTCTTTTCCGTCGGCACCGCTCAGTCTCATTCCTGTACCGGAAATGCTTCCCTGTAAGATCCCATTGTCAAGGAGGACCGAAACCTCTTTTATGACCGGATAAGCTTCAGAAGGCAAAAAAAGGAGAGACAAAAGACAAATAAAAAATAAGGGCGGTTTTTTCAATGTTTCCACCTTGAAAAAATATTGAATATTATGGTTAGTATCAGGCTTATAAGGAGCATCGTGCCAAATGGCGCGAATACTGTCAGGTTTTTTTTCTGGTATGTGATGTCTCCCGGGAGATTTCCAAAAGGAAGATTGAAACGGCCTGCCAGGAGTAGGACAAAGCCTGCGGCGGCCGTCAGAAGGCCTGCAAAGATAAGCATTTTGCCTATTTGCTGCATTCAGTATCTTCCTCTGACAGAAGCTGCATCTGCTGATACTGGACAAAACGGGGCGATACGGGAAGGCCCAGATAGTCCCATGTGTTCCTTGTGGCCTTCCTTCCGCGCGGTGTCCTCTCAAGAAGCCCTTTCTGTATCAGGTAGGGTTCATAAATGTCCTCTATCGTCTGAGTATCCTCGTTGAGTGCGGCAGCAAGGGTCGAAAGGCCCACAGGTCCGCCGTCGAAGAGTTCGACAAGCGCCATCAGGAATTTCCTGTCGCCCTCGTCAAGCCCCTCCGAGTCCACTCCGAGCATGTCAAGCGCATATTTTGAAAGATCCCTTTCAACAATTTGGGCCTTCTTGACCTCCGCCACGTCCCTGACCCTTTTCAGCAGCCGCAGTGCGACTCTCGGAGTCCCGCGTGAACGGAGCCCGATCTCGACGGCGGCATCATCCGAAACTCTTACTCCCAGCACTTCCGCTCCCCGTTTGACTATAGCCGTGAGTTCGTCAGGGGAATAGAGGTGGAGCTGTTCGACGATGCCGAACCTTGCGCGGAGCGGGGAAGTAAGAAGTCCCAGTCGTGTTGTTGCGCCTATCAGCGTGAACTTTGGAAGCGAAAGCCTTATGCTTCTTGCGAGCGGGCCCTTCCCCACTATTATTGAGAGAGAAAAATCTTCCATTGCAGGATAGAGTATCTCTTCAATGTGTGCTGACATCCTGTGTATCTCATCAATGAAGAGTACGTCGTTTGGCTGTATGTTGGAAAGTATCGCCGCAAGGTCTCCCGCCCTTTCAAGCGCAGGTCCCGTCGTTACGCGCAGGTTTCCCTTCATCTCTTTCGCTATTATCCCGGCAAGAGTTGTCTTTCCGAGGCCTGGAGGTCCGTAAAAGAGGGTGTGGTCAAGCGGTTCGGACCTCTGAAGCGAGGCGGTCATGAAGATCGTCAGCTTGTCTTTGAGAACCCCCTGCCCGATAAATTCATCAAGAGCCTGTGGACGGAGCGTAAATATCTCGTCCTCTTTGTCGTTCCTGATCTTTTCAATGAGTTTGTCGCCGTTGTCAGTCATTTTATGCCCTCACCATATTCTTCTTCAGTTCCTTCGAAGCAGGCTAAGCGATGTTTTCAGCAGTTCCTCTTCTGTCCAGGAAGCATCGGGTCCTGCTTCGGCCCGTGACCTTGATATCGCACGAACGGCCTCCCCCTGTGTGAACCCCAGTCCCGTAAGGGCTTCCAATACGAAGCTGTCTGAAGTGTGGTCTTTCAGGCCCTGTTCACCAAAACCCTTTATCTCGCTGAATTTCTTGGCTATTTTGTTCTTCAGTTCGAAGCAGATCCGTTCCGCTCTCTTGGCGCCAAGTCCTGGAACGGTGAGCATCGCGCTGCTGCCCGAAGCGATCGCCTTCAGTATCTGGTCGGTATCAAGATGGCGCATCAGGGTCACGGCAAGCTTTCCTCCGACTGTTTTGACCTGGAGCAGTTCAAGGAAGAGAAGCCGTTCCCGTTCGTCCGAAAAACCGAAAAGACTTACTCCCGCATCACTTACCTGCATGTAAGCGTAACAGAAAAGCTCTTCTGACAGTTCCGCCTGTGAGATCAGGGATCTTGTCGGGAAGACCTCAAGTCCGAATCCCGCGATCTCGAGGGTAATGCTTTCTTCCCCGATCGAAAGTACTTTGCCTCGAAGCGTATTGATCATTTTTCAGTATCCCTTCAGTATATTTCTGTCGAAAGATGACATTGAAAGACCCGCTATGGCTATGGCCAGGGCGTCAGCTGCGTCGTCCGGGCTCGGGTTTTTCTCAAGCCCCAGCAGGTTCGCGACCATGCCCTGGACCTGTCCCTTCTCCGCGGCTCCGTATCCGCAGACAGCCAGCTTGACCTCCGACGGCTTGAGTTCGTAGGGTTCAAGACCCATCTGTGCGGCAAAGAGGAGAATAACTCCCCTTGCCTGCCAAACCATCTCCGCCGTTGTTATGTTTCTTCCGAAGAAAAGCTTTTCTACAGCTATTATGTCAGGAGGATACTCCCCCGCCCTATCCTTCAGCTCATCGTAAAGCAGCGAAAGCCTCTTGGTAAGCGACAGCGAAGATGGGGTCCTGACGACCCCGTAGCATTCGCACACAAGTCTGTCGCCAAACTGCGAGACTATCCCGTACCCCATAGTGCCGAGCCCCGGATCTATGCCCAGGGCTCTCACACCATTAGGTTCTCTGTTTTCAGCCGTCGATCTCAGCAAGGATCTCGTCCGGGATGTCGAAGTTGGCGTAGACCGCCTGAACGTCGTCGTGCTCCTCGAAACGCTCTACCAAAGAGAGGAGTTTTGCCGCATCAGCCTTGTTGGTCACCGAGACTGTGTTCTTCGGAACCATCTCGACCTCTATTGATTCAACGTTGTACCCTGCGTTTTTGAGCGCCTCTGCAACATCCGAGAGGACCGAAGGGTCGCATGTGATCTCATATCCCTCATCTTCGGCGGTCACGTCATCAGCTCCGGCCTCGATCGCGGCCATCATTATCTCTTCTTCGTCGATCCCGTCGCCGGTGACGCCAATGATCCCTTTTCTGTCGAAGTTCCATGCGACGCATCCCAGTTCACCGATCGAGCCGCCTGTCTTGGTAAAGAGCGAGCGCATTTCGGGGGCTGTCCTGTTCCGGTTGTCCGTCAGGGCCTGGACCATGACGGCGACTCCGTTTGGTCCGTATCCCTCGTAAAGGATCTCTTCGAATATCACTCCGTCAAGTTCTCCTGTGCCCCTTTTGATCCCTCTTTCGATGTTGTCGACAGGCACATTGCCTGCCCTGGCTCTGTCTATGGCGACCTTAAGCCTGAAGTTTGAGTTAGGGTCACCGCCTCCGGCCTTTGCCGCTGCAATGACATTTTTGACCAGTTTCTGGAAAGCCACGCCTTTCTTTGAATCCTGTGCTGCTTTGCGATGCTTTATGTTTGCCCATTTTGAATGTCCTGACAAAAGACTCACCTCATGATCAACTTTTTAAGCTCCCTTGATCGGAAAGGGGCGATCGTTCATATATCCTTCGGTATCCTGGCCATAGGCGCGAATTTTCTCTTATGTTCCGACCTTGCCATGGCGTTTTCTATTTTTTCTCTTACTTTATCTTCGGCAACTCCAGTTGCCAGATAATTGTCCAGCTGTTCATAAGTGACGCCCATCTCGCACTCGTCAGTCTGCCCCTCCCAGAGCCCTGCGGTCGGAGGCCTTTTGATTATGTCCGGAGGGACCCCCAGGTGCAGCGCGAGGGCCTTTACCTCCCCTTTCAGGAGATCGGACATAGGCAGGAGATCGACCCCGGAGTCACCGTACTTGGTGAAATATCCGTACATTATCTCATCTCTGTTGCCGCCGCCGCATACCAGATACCCGTGCTGCTGCCCGATCGCATATAGCGTGGTCATCCTCAGCCTTGGCTTTATGTTTGCTGCGGGGAGTGTGCAAAGTTCAAGGCCGTTGGCCGTTATGGAAGAGACCAGGCGGTCGTAGGCCTCTGTCAGGTCCGCTTTATATGTTTTAATGCCGAATGCCGCGGCCAGCTCAAGAGCGTATTCCTCATCAACGGGCTGGCTGTGGCAGGGCATAATAACGCCCATCACTCTGTCCTTGCCTATCGAACGGCATAAAAGTCCGGTCAGGACAGCGGAATCTATCCCTCCGCTGATGCCCAGCACAGCACCTTTTGCCCCTGCTGTTTCAATGTGCTCTTTTATCCACCCGGTAAGATAGTCTGCAATTTTGGTCGTGTCTCTGTAGATAGACAAGCGGCAACGCCTCGCTTTGTTATTTGGGATGTTCATTATGACGCGTTATATTCTAACATAAAGTATGCATCAAGGTCTAAATGCAAAATGGGCAGAAATAAGCGGAGACCCGAAAGGATCCGGATCTCCGCCTGATGTTCCGGAAATCAGTAAGGACTACAGGTTGCCTATGCTGGCGACCATTACTGCCTTGATGGTGTGCATGCGGTTCTCAGCTTCATCGAACTGCCTGCCGTGGCGTGATTCGAAGACCTCCTCAGTCACCTCATATCCTTTTACTGCTGGGAGGCAGTGCAGGAATATTACATCATCGTTGCCGGTTGCCCTGATCAGGTCCATATTGACCTGATATGGCTGCAGGATGGCCTTTCTCTCCGCGAGCTTTGCTTCCTCGCCCATTGAGGCCCATACGTCGGTGTAGATGACATCCGCGCCCTTTACTGCTGCCTTGGGGTCGTCGGTGATCTCTATCGTTGCTCCCGACTCGCAGTCCGCTGCCATCTTTTCGCACTCTTCTACAAGCGCCGGATCCGGGAAGAGTGACTCAGGGGCACCGATCACAAAATGCATCCCCATTTTTGCGGCACCGATCATAAGGGAGTTGGCCATATTATTGCGCCCGTCACCGACATAGACAAATTTGATCCCCTTCAGCCTGCCAAAATTTTCACGTACAGTCAGGAAATCTGCAAGGATCTGTGTAGGATGGTAGTCATCTGTAAGTCCGTTCCATACGGGAACGCCTGAATACTTGGCAAGGTCTTCGACTACCTTCTGGCTGAATCCGCGGAATTCTATCCCGTCGAACATGCGGCCGAGTACCCTCGCGGTGTCGGCAACATCTTCCTTGTGTCCGAGCTGAATATCGTTCTTGCCCAGGTATTCGGGGTGTCCTCCCTCATCTATGGCCGCGACGGTGAAGGCACAGCGTGTACGGGTGGAGGGCTTTTCAAATATCAGCGCGACGCTCTTGCCGGCAAGCAGATCGCCTTTGATTCCCGCGCGTTTTTTATTTTTGAGGTCCGCTGACAGATCCAGAAGATACTCTATCTCCTGCGGAGTGTGGTGCTTGAGTGAAAGCAGATGTCTGTTGCGAAGATTGATGGCCATGAAAACTCCTCCTTGAATTTTAGTTAAATATTAGCGGAAAATATAACTCTGTTTGCTCGTAAATAAATCAGCTATTTTACCGGGCCTCTGTTGAGAGGCATCGTCATGCATCTTGGCCCTCCCCTGCCCCTTCCGAGTTCAGGTCCGTTAAGTTCGAGCACTTCGATGCCGTTGTCCCTCAGCAGTCTGTTAGACATAAGGTTTCTGTTGTAAGTGACCACCTTGCCCGGAGCGACTGCCAGCGTGTTGCAGCCGTCGTGCCATTGTTCCCTGTCTGTCTCGGCCTGATCCCTGCCCTTCATTTCGATGACCCTGATCCTGTCGAAGCCAAGTTCTGCCGCGATCGCCTCTTTCCAATGGTGAGCCTGCCTGACCGACATGAGTGTCCCGCTGTCGTCGTAATCCATCTCCCATACCTTGAGCACCTTGATCACGGTCGGGAAGATAGTGAAAGCGTCCTTATCGACCATAGTAAAAACAGTGTCAAGATGCATGCAGTAACGTTCCCTCGGTATCTCGAAGGCAAATATTTTTCTTATCGGGGTGTTCAGCGCCAGTTTTTTTCCTATGCGCTGAACAGTCGTAGGAGCCGTCCTCTGGCTGACGCCAATTGCCATTGCATGATCAGAAAGGACGAGAAGATCCCCTCCCTCGACTTTATGAGGCCATATCTCATCGGGAGCATCGCCAAAAATGACATTGACTCCCTTGAATCTTGGATGGTTGTTGGTTATGTATTTCCAGTAGAGAGGTTCTCTCCTTCTCACTTCGTAGGTCATCTGCCCGATGACTATGCCGCATCCGACGGTGATCGCGGGGTCTCTCTGGAAATAAAGATTGGGGATGGGGTGGATCACGAAATCCCCTCCGTTTTCAACTTTAGAAATAAGACTTAAGGATGATTTGAATAATTTCGAAGCCTCTTCTTTGCTGTAGCCGCTTATGAGGTGAGATGAGAGTTCTGCGGAGGGGAGATCCATAAAGATTTCGGTTAGCCCTTCTGAAAGGTGCCGGTCTAGACATTCAAGCATAAAAACTGATTTGATCAGTGATTCCCTTACTTCCTTGTCTTCGAGGACATCAGCCAGACATTCGCTGAAATACAGTACTTCGCATCCTTCTCGTCGGAGTATGTCGGCAAAGTCGTCGTGTTCCCGCTGGGCCTGCTCAAGCCATATCAGATCATCGAAGAGCAGGTCACTCATATTATTGATGGTAAGCCTGTTGAGTTCATTTCCGGGCCGATGGAGCATTACCTGTTTAAGCGGTCCGGTTTCAGAAAAAACACAGAATGGTTTATCTTGGCACATTATTACACCCCCCAATAAATTTTTATAAATTGAAGCAATGTCGCTTAACTTAAAAAAATATGGCTGTAATCGGGTATTGGGTAAATATATGATGCAAAATAGGAATGGCTGTAAAGAACGTATTCTCCGCTAAAAAATTATATCACAAACAAAAATCAACTTAAAGGGGTGGCAAGTTCAAATTATTGTAATGATGATCAAAGTTCTGCATATAAGCGATCAGAGGCGTCCGATCTCTTCGATAAGGCGTTTCTTAAGGTTTTCGGCAGTATCATTGCAGACCGGCACTCCTTTTCTGAAAAGTACGAATCCATCGGGAGTCCCCGCTATGCCGAGATCGGCTCCCGCAGCCTCTCTGGGGCCGTTGACCTCGCACCCCATGACAGCTATCGTAGTTCCGTCCTTTATGTCTTCGGGCAGAAGTGAGGTGACTTCCTCGACAAGCCGCACGACGTCCATCCTTCTGCGTCCGCAGGTAGGACAGCTGATGATGCTGCAGCCTTTCTGCCTGATCTCGAGCGCGCGGAGTATGCTGTAGCCCACCCTGACCTCATCTATAGAGGGACCTGTCAGACTTACCCTGATGGTGTCACCGATCCCCTGAGCAAGCATCAGGGATATCCCGGCCGCACCTTTTACTATTCCCGAAGTTCCGCTTCCGGCCTCTGTAATGCCGATATGCAGCGGGAAGGGAAATTTCTGTGAAAGGATGGAGTTTGCCCGCACTGTTTCCGTTACCGAGCTTGATTTTGCGGAGATGATAATATTTTCAAAAGAGTTATCGAGAAGTATCCTGACCTGTTCTTCTACTGCGTAAGCGAGGGCAGCAGCCCTGTCGCCTTTGGCGTGTTCCAGCTGTGCCCCGCTGATGGATCCTCCGTTTGCTCCTATCCTGATCACGGCACTCATCTCATGTGCCAGGCGGATAACATCTTCAATTCCCTTTTTGTCGCTCATGTTTCCCGGATTTATCCGGATGGAGGCGCAGCCTGATCCGAGGGCGGCTATGGCGAGCCTGTGGTTGAAATGGATATCAGCCATCAGCGGCACAGGCGATCTTTCATTCAGGGCCTTCATGTTTGGTGCAAGGCCGAGCTCGGGCAGCGATACCCTTATAAGCTCGCATCCTTCACTCGCCAGCGCCGCGCACTCATCAGCACAGCCGTCTGTGTCGGAAAGCGGTGTCTTGATCATGCTCTCGACGCGCACGGGTGAATTGCCGCCTATTGAAAGTCCTTTGATCTCAACACTTTCCCTGCTTCCCATAGGTCTCTGCCGCCTCTCTACCTGAAAAAGAGCCTGATGATGTCTTTTCCGGTGACCAGTATGATGAGGGAGATGAGGATCATGAACCCGCCATAGTGGATCAGCGCCTCCCATTTTTCCGGGACTTTCTTTCCTGTTGCCATCTCTGCAAGTATGAAAATTATCCTCCCCCCGTCGAGGGCAGGGAAAGGCAGAAGGTTCAGCAGCCCCAGGTGCAGGTTTATCACTCCCAGGAATGCGATAAAGGACCATATCCCCTGCTTGAGGGCATCACCGGCCATCACTGCTATGCCTACGGGACCGACAACATCAGACTGAACTTTTCTTGTAAGCACCATCCAGAGGCCTTTGAGTATCTCTACGCCCATGTCCCAGGAATACCCAAGGCTTTTTCGGAGCGCGGTATGTATGGGATATGTTATTCTTCCAGGCTGGACACCAAGAAGACGGCCTCCATGAGCCGGATCGGCGGGGATGTCGACATCAACGCCGATCATTCCGCCGCCCCTCTGGAGCGTTATTTGGAAAATGTCGTCGGTCACATCCTTGTCCTGTATAGTTTCCCTGATATCAGACCATTTGTTCAGCTCTTTGCCGTTTATAGATTTTATAACGTCCCCTGGCTGTATCCCGGCAGAAAAGGCTGGTGTGCCTTCCATTACTTTCCCTACTAGAGGCCTGTCAAGATCCATTATTCCGTGTCCGGCAAGAAGGGCGGCAGTGAGAAGCCATGCCAGTATAAGGTTTACGGTCGCACCGGAGGCGAGCACCAGGAGTCTCTCCCATGGTTTTTTTGATGAGAGTGAGCGGGCAGGGTCGTAACCTTCAGGCTTTGGATCTTCTTCCGAAGAGTCCTCTCCCTCGAGCTTGACGAACCCGCCTATCGGGAAAGCCCTGAGCGACCAGAGAGTCTCGCCCTTTTGCCTGCTCCAGAGCGAGGGTCCCATACCAAATGAAAATTCATGTATGAGGACGTTCCTCCAGCGGGCGGAGAGGTAATGTCCCCCTTCATGGGAAATTACACAGATGGAAATTACTATCAGAAAAGAAACGAGACTTATCAATTGCCATTCCTCCAGTTTTTGCATAGCCTCCACGCCGCTGCTTCCCCTTCGCCGACCAGGCTGACAGCCTCATCCAGCGATGCGGGGGGGCCCGACCTGGATCCGGAGAGAGTCTCTTCGATTATTTTCGGTATCGCGGTGAAGGGGATCATTCCCTCAAGGAACGCACTGACCGCAGCTTCATCGGCTCCCACAAGCAGGGAGGGGTAAGCTCCCCCCATCTCTCCTGCCCTGCAGGCTATACCAAAACATGGAAAAAGGGAACCGTCAATTTCCCGAAAGGAAAGATCCCACTTTTCCGGATCTATAAAGCCAAGACCTGAACTGACCAGGTCAAGCCTGTCGGGCCAGGCAAGGGCTGCTGCGGCCGGGAGGCGCATATCCGGAGGCGAGACGAGCATTTTCATCGTTCCGTCAAAGAAGAGGACCACACCGTGTACCTGTGATCTGGGATGTATGAGTGCGCTGACCTTTTCTGCAGGAAGGCCGAAAAGCTGCATGGCTTCGATGCACTCGATGCCTTTGTTCATAAGCGTAGCACTGTCGACCGTGATTTTCGGGCCCATTTTCCAGACAGGGTGTGAAAGAGTCTCTTCAGGCGTTACTTTTTCAAGCATCTCTCTGGTGTGGTCCCTGAAAGGGCCTCCGGATGCGGTAATCCATATCTTTTTTATTTCAGGCTTCTTGTCTTCCCTGAGGCACTGCCAGACAGCGCTGTGTTCGCTGTCCACAGGTCTCAGCTGGTCTTTCCGCTTAATAAGCGGCATTACCCACGGACCTGCGACGACGATGCTCTCCTTGTTTGCCAGCGAAACATCCTTGTCCTCTCTGAGAGCGGTCTGAAGGGCCTTTATCGCAGTCACTCCGGATGATGCGAATACGACGTGGTCTATGTCGGGATCCGATGCAATAAGGGAAAGCGCGTCAATGCCGGTGAGGCAATTGTATCCGTCAGCTTTGAAGGCGGCCGCATGCGGTTCAGTGAGGCAAAGAGTCCTGGCCTTGTGGACCGAAGCAAGTTCTGTCAGCTTTGCTTCATTGCTTTTTGCAGCTAAAGCTACTATCTCAAATCGCTCCGGGAAACGTCCGCAAATATCTAAAACTGCCTCGCCTACGCTCCCCGTCGCACCTATGACAGCGACTCTGATCTTTGGTAAATTACTCACCGTTTCAGCCTATCAGTTCAAATATTACGAAAGCCAGGGTCCCGTTGACAAGGATGCTGTCGAACCTGTCCAAAAGTCCGCCGTGTCCGGGGATCAATGATCCTGTGTCCTTGACCTTCGCTTCCCTCTTCAAAACGGATTCTCCCAGATCGCCCAGCTGCCCCGCGATCCCGCAAAGGAGTCCCATCAAAAGAAGGGGAAGGGGCGGGAATGAGAATATGAGGGCCAGAAATCCTCCGCATACCAGGCTTGCGGCAGCTCCGCCGAAGAACCCTTCCCAGGTCTTTTTTGGGCTGATCCTCTCACAGAGCAGATTTCTCCCGAGACGGCTCCCTACGATATAGGCCGCCACGTCGCAGCTCCAGGTACAGAAGAAGAGGGTCATCAAAAAGAGCGATCCCAGCTCCCTGGATCGGATGATTATCATGAAGGACCAGGGGAGGATTACATATGCGATGCCGACTATCGTAGCTCCCATATTTTCAAGGGCAAAGCTCTCTCCGCTGACCTGACGCCGCACCACCTCAAGAAAAAGCGCAACGAAGACTATTGCAGAGATCGAGCATAGTATAGCTGTAAGGCTCATTTCTGAAGAGGCTCCGATCAGTATGAAGGCTCCCGAGAGCATTATCAGCCAGGGCGAAATGTCATGCTTTGTGGAAAGAAGCCTGTAGAATTCCCAGAGCGAGAGCATGGCAACTATAAAGACCACCGAGTTCCAGAAATGTCCGCCCTTTATTATCCCGCCCAGTATTATAAGTACTATGAAGATGCTGCTGAAAGCTCTCAGTGGCAGATCTGGTATCGATGACAGAAAATTATTATGATTTGCCATATCTTCTTTCCCTCCTGTAGAAGTCGGCTACAGCCATTTCAAGATCCTGTCTGCCGAAGTCGGGCCAAAATTTATCAGTAAAATAATATTCGCTGTAGCTTCCCTGCCAAAGCCAGAAATTGCTCATCCTCAGTTCTCCGCTGGTCCTTATCAGGAGGTCCGGGTCCGGGATGTCCGGCAGGTAGAGATATTTGCGGAAGACCTCTTCGGTGACGGGCTGCGAGACCCCCTCTTCGATCATCCGGCTGACGGCGTCCAGTATCTCCTGTCTTCCGCCGTAATTCAGGCATACTACCAGCTGCATCGAATCGTTGTTCCTCGTCTTTTCTTCTGCATCCGAAAGTATTTCCCTGATATCCTCAGAAAGGGCAGAGAGGTTGCCCGCGAACCTGACCCTTGCATTTTCCCTGTTGAGCTCTTCAAGCTTAAGTTTCATGTAGTATTTGAGCAGTCCCATAAGGCCCAGCACTTCAGCTTTTGGCCTCTTCCAGTTCTCAGTTGAAAAGGCGTAAAGGGATACGCAGGGTATTCCAAGCTCTTTCGCTGCTGTGAGAGTTCTCTCGACGGCCTTTACCCCCTCCCTGTGTCCAAGTATCGCGGGAAGTCCCCGGGATCTTGCCCAGCGGCGGTTTCCGTCCATTATTATCCCTACGTGCTCCAGTCTTTTATCTTCCATCTTTTCCTACCCGAATTTGATGTGGCTTATGCTGCCTGTCTCCCTGACGATATCCCAAGCTCTTTTAACTTCCTGTATGTCGATCCACGTGAGGTGTTTTGGGCTCCCCTCTTTGGAAGATGCGTTCCTCAGAAGGTAACTTGGGTGGAACATGGGCATAACTGCGATGCCCCTCCAGTTGAACCACATGCCCCTGATTTTGGTTATGCCCTCGTTCGTCTTGAGTATCCACCTTGTAGGGGTATTCCCAAGCAGGATTATAAGGGCGGGGTCTATAAGCATGATCTGTGTCTGCAGATGCTGATCGCAGACTATCGTCTCCTCGGGGGTGGGCACCCTGTTTTCGGGCGGCCTGCACTTCACTATGTTGGTGATGTAGACATCCTTTCTGTCTATCCCTCCGGCAGTGAGGATCTGGGTCAAAAGCTGTCCGGCCCTTCCGACGAAGGGAAGCCCCTGAGCATCTTCATCCGCTCCCGGGCCTTCTCCGATGAACATGAGCCTGCTCCGTTCGTTTCCTTCGCCGAAGACGACGTTCGTCCTGGCAGCAGACAGGGGGCAGGCCCTGCATGACAGCGCCGTTTCCCTGGCCTTTTCCCAGAGGGCTTTCCGCGCTTTATCCTCTCCTTCGGGCGAGAGGTTCGGGATCCTTTTCGGATGTTCCATCAGATGATCACCTCTGTTATTATCACATCGACATTTTTGACGTTGAGCCCGGTGAAATACCTAACGCTTACAGCAGTCCTCTCCTTAACAAGAGTTGCGAGCGAGATGAAATTCTTTTCACCCAGGCTTGCCGCGATCTTGATCGTTATTGAAAGGCTTTCTTCGTTCTCCGGGCTTGCACTGACTTCAACTACTTTGGCGACCTGTGAGGTCCTCCCGGCAATAAATGTGACCAGCTCTTCAATTGCCTCGGGCTCTATGTGCACCTCGCCGTAGAAGCTGAAAGGGGGCCTCACGATAGTTTTTTCGCCTTCATGGTTGTCCTTCGACTTCCAGAAAACCCTCAGCTGTCCGACGAGCTTTCCGGCGAAGTTCTTCCTCACTAGGACATGCGATACCGGTATGACGTGCTTTCCCTTTGTGAATCGTTCCCTGCGTGCCTTGCTTATCTCCTCCGGGGCAGCTATCTCTTCGATCCTTATTACTCTTTCGGGCAGAGGCAGTTTCAATTTTTTGACTATCCTCATGACCATGTCATCCGAGGTCGCGATTATCATCAGAGAGCATGGCGCGGCCTTCGAAAAGAAATCCATGACCTCTTTACGGTGATCGTCGAACTCGAAGAGAGCTCTTCTTATCGCGCTTATCTGATTCCTCTCCGACTTTGCGCTCTTTCCGCATACAATGCTTCCCTTGAAAATCACCAGTCCGTCGTCGATTATAAAGTCAGCATCGACAATAGCTGCCACAGATTGGGCCCTTTGGCTCTTTCCGGTACCTGCGGCGCCAACGAAGGCATAAGTGGTCACCTGTTTGAGTTTTTCTTCAATATTTTGCTGAGCGTTGCTTCCGTCCATCAGACCGCCCTCTCAAGGATCATGCCGTAAGCTCTATGTCCGCTCCGAGAGATCTCAGTTTGTCGGCGAGTCCCTCGTAGCCTCTCCACACATGGTAAAGATCATGCACTACCGTAACTCCTTCAGCGGCCAGTCCCATAAGGATGAGGGCCGCTCCCGCCCGCAGGTTCGACGCATGGACTTCTGTTCCTGTCAGCTTGGCCACTCCTGTAACGATCGCAGTGGAATCCTGAAGCTCTATCTTTGCACCCATCTTTTTAAATTCGTTTATATGAAGCAGCCTTGAATCAAAGACACTCTCGTGTATGACGCTCGTACCTGAAGCCAGTGAGAGCGCTGCCATCAGCTGCGGCTGCGTATCTGTCGGGAATCCGGGATACGGCATCGTCTTTACCGGTATCCCTGTAAGGGACCCTTTACATCCGGCTGTGACCTCGTCAAGCATGATATCTATCTTCGCTCCCGCCTCTTCAAGCTTAAGCAGTATGGCATCTATCAGTCCAGAATCTATTCCCCTTACCGTTACCGAACCCTTTGTTATTATCCCTGCCATGAGATAAGTTGCGGCCTCTATCCTGTCCGGGATTATCTCAGCTTCTGCGGGACCTGCCTCAGGTTTCCCGGTGATCCTTATCGTCTGGGTCCCGTCGCCCTTGACCGGTATCCCCATAAGCCTGAGCACGTCAGCGAGGTTTATTATCTCCGGTTCCAGGGCGGCATTCTCGATGTATGTCACTCCGTGCGCCAGCGCAGCGGCCATCATGAGGTTTTCAGTCGCACCCACAGAGGGATAGTCCAGAGTGATCCTCTCGCCCTTGAGCCTGCCTGCCGTGGCGTAGACGGATCCTTTGTTCAGGTCGATCTCAGCTCCCATTTTGGCAAGGCCTTTGAGATGGAAATCGATAGGCCTGCTTCCAAGCACACATCCTCCGGGCAGAGGCAGGACCGCCTTGCCGCACCTCGCGATCAGAGGTCCCAGGACCAGCGACGAGGCCCTCATCTTGCGTACCAGTTCCGCCGGTGCATCCCAGCTGAGCTCATCAGGAACATCTATTGTCATCAGGTTGTCTTTGAATTCCACGGTTATGCCGATATGCCTGAGCAAGTCAGACATCGTATGTATATCATAAAGGTCGGGGACTTTTTTCAGTGCGAGCCTCTTGCCCTTAAGAAGGATCGAGGCGGCCATGACCGGCAGCGCCGCGTTCTTGGCTCCCTGAACGTCGACCGTTCCGTAAAGAGGTGTCCCTCCCCTGATGATCATCTTATCCTCCAACAAGAGTCACTCCAGTCCAAACTGACAAAAAATTACCTGCCCTGTTTATCAAAATAGTCCTTTAATGCTTCTGCTATCTTAACTGCGGCAGTTCCGTCCCCAAAAGGCTGTGATCTGCACTTGTTCTCGATCTCAGCAAGTTTTGCCTCATTTTCAAGCAGTTCGATCGCGTTGGAAAATATTTTTTCCGTTTTGACCCCTACCAGAATGCCGCTTCCGTTCTCGATGGCTTCGGGCCTTTCAGTGACGTCCCTGAGAATAAGCACCGGTTTCCTTATGGCCGAGGCCTCTTCCTGGACTCCTCCGCTGTCGCTGAGTATGAATTTTGAGGCATTCATTGCCCAGACGAAGTCGGGATAATCGAGCGGATCGCAGAGGATCACTTTGTCTCTTTTTTCAAGATGCTTTCGGATAGTTTCCCTAACTGACGGGTTCCTGTGCATAGGGATGACCATCCAAAGTTCAGGATGTGCATCCAGGAGCATCGTGAGCGCCGTACAGATATCCTCAAGCGGTTTTCCCCAGGACTCCCTTCTGTGTGCCGTAACAAGAAGGAAGGGAGCGTTTTCAGGAAGCCCGTCAAGATCCTCGCAGTAAGGCCTCGAGGTGCTTTTAACTGTGTAAAAGAGAGCGTCTATCACAGTGTTTCCTGTTACATGTATCATCTTTTCCGGAGTACCTTCTCTGAGAAGATTTTCCTTTGCAAGTTCCGTAGGGGCAAAGGCCCAGGTCGTTATCCTGTCTGCAAGCACCCTGTTCATCTCCTCCGGGAAGGGCAGGTGCATATTGCCGCTCCTTAGTCCGGCTTCAACATGTCCGACCGGGATCTTTCTGTAAAATGCCGCAAGGGCCGATGCGAAGGTCGTAGTAGTGTCGCCGTGGACCAGAACGGCTGAAGGGCATTCGGCATCAAAGTACTCCCCCGCTCCGGTCAGGACTGAAGCTGTAATGTGGTCAAGGGACTGCCTCTCTTTCATTATGTGAAGGTTGAGGTCAGCGGTAAGGCTGAAATGGCCGAGCGCCTGGTCCAGCATTGCGGCATGCTGTCCGGTAGCCAATATTTTTACGTCAAAATAGCCCTGGCTGCGAAGGGCAAGCACCACAGGCGCCATCTTTATCGCCTCAGGCCTTGTTCCGACAACACAGACCACAGTTTTACCTGTCATTGATACATCCTCCTAAAATCAACTCTTTGTCCCCGCGGTGTCAGGCCTGCCATTATAGCAGACAACGGCGGGAGCTACAGCGCCCCAAGAAGCCGGATCCCGGCCAGGACCAGCGCAAGATGGGCCAATCCCATGACCGCAAGCGTCTGAAGCTTGGTAAAGCCCCTGTCGAGAAGCTTGTGGTGAGCGTGCCCTCTGTCAGGTGAAAACGGAGATTTTTTCGTCAGGATACGTCTGGTCATTGCGACAAGCGTATCGATGACAGGTATTCCTCCGATAAAGAAAAGGACTGCAGCGATACTGAAAAATCCTTTTCCGAAAAGGTCCGGAAAAATGCTCCATGCGAGGTGCGATGAGCAAATATATCCCAGAAGGGTACTCCCTCCGTCCCCTAGGAATGTCCTTGGCTGGGGGAAATTCCACAGCAGGACACCAAACACCAGCCCGGCCACGGGCATCCATACTGCCGGGTTTCCTGCAAATGCGGCGGCAATAACAGAAGTTATCAGTGTCATGGTCAGGCACAGCCCGTCCATACCGTCAATAAGGTTATATGCGTTTGTCGTCCCCGTGATCCAGAATATTAACAGAAGCCTCTGCCAAAGCGGTATCGGAAGGGCATATGAGACCCACGCGGCGGCGGCAAGGTGGAAGAAAAGCCTCATCACGGGCGGCAGCGGATGCATGTCATCCATGTACCCGACAATAAATACGATAGTCGCTCCTGTTGCTATGTAGGGCACCTCGACACCGGGATTTCCCACAAAGAGGGCCCAAAGCAGATAACCGCTCCACAGCACGATGCCGGCACCGCGCGGCATGATGCTGCGGTGTTTTTTCCTGCCGCCCGGAATGTCCAGCAACCTGAATTTTTGCGCAAGTCCGATCGAAACGGGTGTCGCGATCAGGCCCCACAAAAAAGTCACCAGTGTGAAAAGGTATATGGAAAACACGTTATCTGCCCTGATTCCCCATCATTTATTTTGTTCCGAAGAGCCTGTCTCCTGCGTCGCCGAGTCCGGGCACTATATAGCCGTGATCGTTGAGGTGACTGTCCACTGCTGCAGTATAGATATCCACGTCGGGATGCTCTTCGTGGAATCTGGCAATGCCCTCCGGAGCCGAGAGGAGTGAAACAAGCGAGATCCTCTTTCCGCCGTAGCCCTTGATGTGCGCAACTGCGGCTGCCGCGGATCCGCCCGTCGCAAGCATAGGATCAACAACGTAAATATCCCTTTCAGAGATGTCTTTGGGCAGTTTGCAGTAATAATCTACAGGCAACAGGGTCTCAGGGTCTCTGTAAAGCCCTATGTGTCCCACCTTGGCATTGGGGATCAGCTTGAGGATGCCTTCCACCATGCCGAGCCCCGCCCTGAGTACCGGAACTATGGCGAGTTTTTTGCCGGAAAGAGTGAATACCCTTGTCTTTGCTACGGGAGTCTCGATCTCGATCTCCTCAAGCGACAGGTGCCTGGTTATCTCATACACCATAAGGCCTGCCACTTCCTGGACAAGATCCCTGAAATCCTTAGAAGATGTGTTTTTGTCCCTCATCAGGCCGAGCTTGTGTCTTACAAGCGGGTGCTCTATCACTACGGTCCTTCCTCCCGCAAAGTTTGATGAGCAGGCAGCATTCACTGCCTCGGAAGAATGTTCCCTTTCGAATGCCATTATCTTGTCTACACGGATCGCATGCCTTCCGCCTTCGAACTCCTCGTTCAGCCATGTGTCGACGATCTCTTTCGCCAGTCCCGAACCGGTCACCCTGCTTCCTATCACGAGAACGTTCGCATCGTTGTGTCTGCGGCTCATTGCTGCGGTAAAGTGGTCATGGCACAGTGCGGCCCTTATCCCTGCGACCTTGTTTGCTGTAATGCTCATCCCGATGCCGGTACCGCAGAAAAGTATCCCAAGGTCAGCCTTATGGTTGGCGACAGTCTCGGCAGCCCTGAATCCGCAGTCTGGATAGTCGACGCTCAGATCCCCCGAGGAGGTCCCGCAGTCTGTGATCTCATGTCCGGCACAAAGAAGGTGCTGCTTTATCTCTTCCTTAAGTCCGTATCCCGCATGATCAGCTCCCAGTGCAATTTTCATTTATGATCCTCCCGCGAATAAGGTTTGGTGTACATTATATTTCTTCAAAATAAAATTATTTGACGATCTGTGAGATCATTTCACCCGCCAGGGTGTAGGGATCGGCCTTTCTTGATGCCAGGTCTTCAAGCACTCCGGTATCTTTGCGCTTTTTCCACACTTTTTCCGTCAGTATGGAGATCTCACCCCTCAATATGGCCTCGACCTCCATCTCAAGCTGTACGAAACGTCTCCTTTTGCCCTCATCCGAGGTCTGGAGGTAGTTCCAGTGGTCATTGAGTATTTTTTTGACCTCCTCCACTCCGGTGTTGTTCTGGGATGAAACAAGGGTCACCGGGGGCACCCAGTCCTTTTCCTTCAGCATCTTAAGCATGACCTGGACGTCTGCAGCGACTTTGTCCGCCCCTTCCTTGTCAGCTTTGTTCACAACAAAGGTATCGGCGATCTCCATTATCCCGGCCTTCATTATCTGTACATCGTCCCCCATTCCCGGAACAAGGACCAGGACGACAGTGTCGGCTATTTTGATTATATCGACCTCCGACTGCCCGACTCCAACAGTCTCTATCAGGACTATGTCAAAACCGCAGGCGTCGAGTATAAGCGAGGCTTCGTGCGTGGATCTGCTTACTCCGCCGAGATGCCCCCTCGATCCCATGCTTCTTATGAAGACGTTTTCATTGAGGGCGTGTCCCTGCATTCTAAGCCTGTCGCCAAGTATCGCTCCCCCGGTGAAGGGGCTCGAGGGGTCGATCGCGATCACGCCGACCTTGCGGCCTTCTGCCTGAAACTGTTCGATGAGCCTGTCTACGAAAGTGCTCTTGCCTGCGCCGGGGCTGCCTGTTATTCCTATGATCTTAGCCTTGCCGGTGCGCGGGTATACCTGTTTCATGATCTCTTTTGCCGACGGGGTGTCAGCCTCAACAAGACTTATCAGGCGGCCTATTGATCTCGGGTCACCGTTGAACGCGTTATTCAGAAGCTTCTCCATAAATCAACTCTCCTAACTGTTTATTAAAAACCGTACTATTGTCTGCATTGTCCTGCATGCCGCACGATCCCGTGAAAGATCTTACTTGAAGAGAATGTTTATTCCGGCAAAACAGTAGAATCCCAGGCCGATCGACCCTGCAAAAAGAAAACCAAGAAGTACCCTGAGGTAGAGAACGAACATAGGGCCTCCGGGCCATTTTCCCGACTGGATATTGACTACCATTCGGGCCACAAGCAGTGATGCCCCAAAAAGGGCAAGTGCCACCAGTGCCTGGAGGTTAACAGGTGGTATATTTCTGAGAAAATCCATCAAATAAAATACATCCTTTCGATCAGGGATAATTCTGCAAAAAAAAAGAGAGGATTATCTCCTCTCTAGATGATAACTCTTATCGGCCGGAATGTCATTTGTTATTTCGTCATATTGCGGAGAGGATCGAACCGGCTGCGTTCTTTTCCTCGTGTATCTGCTTCAGGACAGCGACGCAAACCTCCAGGGCCCTCTTGCCGTCTTTTATTCCCACCATCGGCTGCCGCCCTTCTCTGACACAGGAAACGAAGTGCTGAAGTTCCATCTTCAGCGGTTCGGTCTTCGGAAATACGGGATGTTCCATGACCTCCACAAGATTTCCACCGCTCTGGCGTACACAGCGCTGGACCGAAATGTCCTGTGATTCGTAGTTTACGGTGATGTATCTCTCTGCCTCTGTAATCTCCATCTGGCGGATCCTCTTCTCGGAGACCCTGCTGACGAGTATCTGCGCCATTGCCCCATTTGCGAAAGTGAGCTGGGCGGAGGCTATGTCCTCGTGGTCAGTCCTGATGCATCTTCCGATCGCCGATATGGAGACCAGCTCGGAGCTGATCATAGAGAGGATGATGTCCACGTCGTGGATCATTAGGTCCAGCACGACGCCGACGTCGCTGATGCGCGGTGAAAACGGCCCCATCCTGTGGGTCTGGATGAAGTAAGGATCGTTTATGAACTCCCTGACATGCTGCACAGCGCTGTTGAATCTCTCGATATGTCCGACCTGCAGGATAAGGTCCTTTTTCACGGCAAGGTTAAGGAGCCGTTCTGCTTCGTTAACGCTTGAGGTGACGGGTTTTTCTATCAGAACATGGATGCCGTTTTCCATTGCTATCTTTGCAACTTCGAAATGGTGGCTGGTGGGAACAACTATGCTCAGTGCGTCGGGACGTGTCTGCTTGATGAATGTCTCTATCGTGCTGTAAGGTATGACTCCGAGCGGATCCGCGACTGAATGGGCCCTCTCTTCGTTGATGTCGACCACCCCTACCAGCTGGGCTCCTAAAATTTCTGTGTATACTCTGGCATGATGCATGCCCAAATGTCCGACGCCGATGACTCCGACTTTTATGTTGTCCATTCCATGTTCACCTCACGTGGAAATTGATCGATCCGCTAACTTTAATCATTCTCACCAATCATGCCTCTTTTGTGGTATTCCCTCCGAGAAGAAAAATTCTGGACTTTCCATCGCCGGCACGGAATGAATAATAAAAGTCGTTGTCACAGCACGTACAGTCCTCGACAGCATAGATATTATCATAAGGAAGGCCGCATTGCATTAACTGACTTCTTATTTCCCCCCTGATGTCAAAATGTACCATCCCATTTTTTTCAGAGAAATTTTCGGGAGAGAAAGTATTCAAAGCGTTTAGTGTTGAAGGATCATCTTTTTTTCTCGAATAGCATCTTTTGCATATCGACGGCCCTATCCATGCAAGCGTCCTCTTCCCCATGCTGACGGCATCCCAGCCTGAAATGGCTGAAAGGGAACTGCCGACGATGTTCTTCGAAGTGCCTGCGAAACCGGAGTGCAGCAGCAGCATCCAGGGCTCGGGTGAGTCTGAGGCGATGACGACCGGGCTGCAGTCAGCGAACCTCAGGCTGGCCATCGAATCTGATGCTGAATTAATAATTACCCCGTCTGCTTCAGGTCTGAGAGGAAGGGCGAAGGATGAGGATGATGGGATGATATGAGTTCCGTGTACCTGATACGGAGCAACCAATTTAATGTTATTAAAATTAGAGGACATAGAACGCCATATCAGTTCAGGGTCCCCTTCTGAGCGGTCCATGAGTTCGCCCCTGCAGTATATCCAGGCGAAAAAATGGCGCTCAAGTTCTTCAGGCAATATAAGTCTGAGTTCTATCTGCCCATTGTTGTCGATGTATTCAAAGCCCTTATATTTCATGGCAGTGCTCCTTTACGTATCCGCTTAAAAAAAGGCTTCCGCAGCATATCGTGTCAGATCCCGACACAAGGCTTTCACGGATCGCTTCTGTCGGAGAACTCCACTTTCCCGCACAGACGATACCCTTTTTTTCTGCCATTGCAAGCAGTGCTGCTGCGGAGAGGCTGCGCTCCATTCCAGGAACCTCAGTGCAGAAAAGCTTTGCCCCCGTTTCTCCGACTATATCAAGGCTTTCTGATATGTCCTTGTCCTTCATCATCGCAAGTACGATGTTGAAAGATCTCTTGCCGTAAATGATCCCGGTGTTTTCAGCGAGCCTTTTCAGTGCGTGGGGATTGTGCGCTCCGTCAACTATAAGAAGAGGCGGATCCTTCCTTATTATCTCAAACCGACCCGGCCACCTCACGGATACGACCCCGTTATAAAGCGCCTGGAAGGTTATATTTTCAAAAACTTTATGGGATGAGGTCTTGAGTGCGCATGCCGCAGCAAGGGCAAGCGCGGCGTTTTCGGTCTGATGGGTCCCGATAAGAGGTGTGTGGCAGTCAGCGCAAAGACACTCTGACTCTACATAAAAATCTGTGCCGCTGAGGGATACCCCAACGGTGCCGTAACTGCACAGCCTTCTAAGGACCTGGGCAGGAGTCTTCTTTTTAAATGCCGTATCGAAAAAGATGGCTTCGATCTCTTCGTCTCCGCCTGAAAATATCGCCGGGACGCAGGGTCTCATGACCGCGAACTTCTCTTTCGCGACAGAGGCAAGCGTATTGCCAAGGTATTCGGAATGGTCGATCCCAATGGGCGTTATCAGGGTAAGTATCACATCAGAGAGTATGTTCGTGGCATCGAGCCTTCCTCCGAGGCCCGCCTCAACTACTGCGATGTCGACTCCCGCATATGCAATTATCATAAAGGCTGCCGCTGTGATGAGCTCGAAATAAGTCGGAGGGTCCGCTTTAAGTCTTTCTGAACGGTCCATTACATTTCTGATGGCTGAGAGGACCTCTTCCCATTTTTGCGGGGGGACTTCCTCCCCTCCCATCAGAAGCCTTTCACCGAAGGATACGAGATGGGGGCTTGTATAGAGAGCTGTACGGCAGCCCGATTCCCTGAGTATCGAAGCCAGTGTCGCAGCTGTGGAGCCCTTGCCGTTTGTGCCTACTATGTGTACAGCCCTGAACTTTCTTTCCGGGTTTCCAAGGAGCAGCAGCAGATGTGAAAGTCTGGCAAGTCCGGGTCTTATCCCCGGGCTTGCCAGATCCTGAAGCTCTGTCTCTATTGTATGGAATTTTTCCGCATCGTCCATTATCAATCGTTGAGGCTCGAAAGGTTTTCTCTTATCCTTTCCCTCTTTGCCTCGTTGTCCGCGAGGGAGGCCTTCTCCTTCTGGATGACCTCTTCAGGCGCTCTCTCAACGAACTGAGGGTTGGCAAGTTTAGCCTTACCCTTCTCGATGTCCCTGTCGATCTTTGAAAGGTCGTTTTTGAGACGCTGGATCTCCTTGTCAACGTCGAGCAGATCTCCTACGGGCAGGTATACCTGTACGTCGTCAAGGACGGATGCAAGGCTCTTCTGCGGTTTTTCAGCCGACCTGTCCATGATCTTCAGCTTTTCTGCCTTTGTGAGCAGCGTTATCAAAGCCTCGGATGATCTTATCAGAGCAAGCTTCCCATCGTTGTGGACCGACAACACCGCCCTCGGTATTTGCTGCTGCGGTGCTATCCGCGCCTCCGCCCTGAGGTTCCTGACAGACCGGATGACTTCACGGACAAGATCCATGTCCCATATTACGGCCTCATCGATCTTTTCCAGCCTCGGAGCGGGCCATTCGGTGCGCTCGATGATCCCCTTGCCGAATGGGAACGCATGCCACAATTCCTCTGTCACAAACGGAATGAACGGATGCAGCAATTTGAGTACGTCTTCGAATACTGCGAGCAGGACTGCCTGAGTGGTCTTCCTTCTGGCCTCCCCCTCCTCACCTCTTAGCGCAGGTTTTGAAAGTTCAAGGTACCAGTCGCAGAGTTCTCCCCATACAAAATCGTACATGAGTCTCGCCGCTTCTCCGAAGAAATAGCCGTCAATGAGGCGTGTCATCTCTGCAGAAACCTGCGAGATCCTATTCAGTATCCACTTGTCGTGCAGGCTGAGTTCATTTTCGTCCCACCTCATCCCGTCCACGGCATCCTCAAGGTTCATCAGGGCGAAACGGCTTGCGTTCCACAACTTGTTCATGAAGAGCCTGTAAGTAGCTATCCTCTCAGTAGAGAGGAATATGTCGCGGCCCTGTACCGTAAGGGCGGCAAGGGTGAACCTAAGCGCATCGGCTCCGTACTCGCTGATTATCGTAAGGGGATCTATGACATTGCCCTTTGACTTGCTCATCTTCTGTCCCTTTTCGTCTCTTACAAGGGCATGGATGTAGACGTCGTGGAAGGGGACTTCCCCCTTCATTCCCTGAAGGCCGAACATTATCATCCTTGCGACCCAGAAGAAGATGATGTCGAACCCTGTCACAAGGACTGATGTGGGATAGAATTTTTTGAGAAGTTCCGTCTCTTCCGGCCAGCCCATTGTCGAGAAGGGCCAAAGAGCACTTGAGAACCATGTGTCAAGAACGTCCTCATCCTGTCTCAGCTCGGAGTTTCCGCACTTCGGGCACTTTGAGGGATCTTCAGTATCTACTATTATTTCGCCGCACTTGTCGCAGTACCAGGCAGGTATCCTGTGTCCCCACCAAAGCTGTCTGGAAATGCACCAGTCCCTGATATTCTCCATCCACTGATAGTAGACTCCCGTCCACTGATCCGGCACAAAGCGTATCTTGCCTGCCTTAACTGATTCTACGCCTGCGTCGGCAAGAGGTTTGGCCCTCACGAACCACTGCTCGGAGAGATATGGTTCTATCACGGTGTGGCAGCGATAGCATTCGCCCACGGAGTGTCTTATCTCCTCGATCCTTATGAGGGAACCATCGCCTTCAAGGTCCGCGACTATGGCCTTCCTTGCCTCGAAGCGGTCCATTCCCGCATATTTCCCCGACGCTTCCCCGCACATGATGCCGTTGTCGTCGATGACCTGTATCTGCTCAAGCCCATGCCTCTGCCCGACCAGGAAGTCATTGGGG
This sequence comes from Synergistaceae bacterium UBA1037, assembly GCA_002316795.1. GTDB lineage: Bacteria > Synergistota > Synergistia > Synergistales > Synergistaceae > Caenicola > Caenicola nitritireducens. The sequence goes on along the minus strand of DCEE01000059.1, from coordinate 29,287 downwards.
TCATGGGCAGGCGTTATCTTGACGCATCCCGAACCGAACTCAGGGTCGACCATGTTGTCTTCGATGACCGGTATCACCCTGCCGGCGATGGGCACGATGACCTTTTTGCCTACAAGGTGGCGGTTCCTCTCATCCCTTGGGTGGATCGCTATCGCAGTGTCTCCCAGAATGGTTTCCGGACGGGTCGTCATTACCCTCAGGTCGCCGTCGCCATCAGCAAACCTGTATGTGACTTCATAGAATTTGCCTTCCTTGTCTTCGTGCTCCACCTCAAGATCTGAAAGGGCAGTGTGGCATCTGGGGCACCAGTTGATGAGGTACTTGCCCCTGTAGATCAGGTCCTTTTTGTAAAGATCGACGAAGATCCTCCGGACAGCGACAGAGAGTCCTTCGTCCATAGTGAAGCGTTCCCTGTCCCAGTCGCAGGAAGCTCCGAGCTTTTTCAGCTGGCCGATTATCGTGCTTCCGTACTCCTCTTTCCACTTCCATACCCTGGATACAAACTCCTCGCGGCCCAGGTCGTGGCGGGAGATACCCTTTGCAGCCAGAGAACGTTCGACCACGTTCTGCGTTGCTATTCCCGCATGATCTGTGCCGGGGAGCCAAAGCACCTCATAGCCCTGCATCCTCTTTGTCCTGCAGAGTATGTCCTGCAGGGTGTTGTCCAGCGCGTGGCCGACATGCAGGGAGCCCGTTACGTTAGGCGGCGGGATGACTATTGAGTATTGCGGTTTTAAAGAGCATGGATCAGCCTTGAACAACTCATCTTCTACCCATTTCATGTACCATTTGTCTTCGATCGGTCCTGGTTCGTACCCTTTGCCCAACACGGTCTTTTCGGATTCCATCCGTTTTTCCTCCTCGATGGATACGCCTGGTGGCAGTATCCGGATCTATTTGCCCATCCCGACGGCCCGGCCGTTCCGGTTCCTCGGGTATACAGGTCATTTGCCTTTTTTCGCTTCCATGATGTCCAGTTTGGTGATCTCCTTCAGGATATCTTTTATGCCCTCTCTCAGGGCTGTCATCTCCTTGTCGTTCGTACCGGAAGTTATGAACGGAGGCAGTATCGAATCAAGCCCGGCTCTCATATACTGCTGGTAGAGGCCCTTTCGCCTCCCGGGTGATATTTTATCCCCTTTAGTAAAAACCACAAGTCTTGGCATGTCCATCTGATCGAGCCACGCGGTAAGTTCATCGTCATTTGCAAGCGGACCGTGCCGGAAATCCATGAGGTGGATAACGAAGCTGATCGGCCTCTCAGAGTTGAAGTAGTCGTCGATCAGTCTCCACCATGTCCTGCGCTCGTCCATTCCCCTGGCAGCGTAGCCGTAGCCGGGTATATCGACCAGCGTGAAATCTTCACTGCCTGTTGAGACTTTATAAAAGTTTATGCTTCTTGTTTTTCCGGGTTTGGAGCTTACCTTGGCTATATTTCTTTCAAGAAGGGCGTTTATGAGTGTCGACTTGCCGACGTTGGACCGGCCGACAAAAACGATCTCATCATTCCGGGGCGCAGGTATCTGCTGCTTTGTAAAGGCAGTGCAGTAAAGTTCTGATCTCCATGATGCCATCTTCTAATCCCCTACTTCAATGCCAGCTGGAAGACGGTCGACATTTTTGAGACATAGTGTATCTTCATGCCTGACTTGATCCAGTCGCCAAGCTCATCTACGTCCGATTTGTTGTCTTCGGGCAGTATCAGTTTTTTTATGCCAAGTCTTTTTGCAGCAAGCACTTTTTCCCTTACTCCGCCGATGGGGAGTACGTTGCCGTGGAGAGTCATCTCGCCGGTCATTGCATAGGAAGCGTCTACCTTTCTGCCTGTCAGTGCCGAACAGAGCGAAAGGGCAAGCGTGATCCCCGCTGACGGTCCGTCTTTGGGAACAGCGCCTTCCGGAACATGGATGTGGATGTCTTTTTTCTTCCAGTCAATGTTTTCAATGCCGAAGGCCGGTGCGTTGGATCTGAGATAGGCAAGGGCGGTCTGTGCGGATTCCTGCATAATATCACCAAGGTTTCCCGTGTAGGAGACGTTTCCGCTGCCCTCCATCACGGCAGACTCAATAAGGATGACAGACCCTCCTGTCTCGGTCCATGCAAGGCCGAGCGCCGTTCCTAGGGGGTCTTCATTTGGAATGCGAGTGGTATGGAGTTTCGGTGCTCCGAGCATCTTTTTCATGATGTCCTTTGTGATCCTTATCGTTCTCCCTGCCTCATCCGCAGTTGAAGAATTTGCCATCTCAGCCGCCACTTTCCTTGCGAGCTTGGAAAGCTGCCTGTCAAGATTTCTTACCCCGGCCTCCATAGTGTATGCGGTTATGATGTTCCTTATCGTAGCTTCAGGTACGGTCATATTTTTTGCGGTAAGCCCGTGTTCCTTAAGTATCCTGGGCAGCAGGTGCTTTTTTGCGATATTGACCTTCTCCTCGGCAACATAGCCGGGAAGCGGTATTATCTCCATCCTGTCAAGGAGCGGCCTTGGTATGGTGCCTGTGCTGTTGGCAGTCGTTATGAACATGACCTTGCTCAGGTCAAAGGATATCTCGAGAAAATTGTCGGTAAAACTGCAGTTCTGTTCGGGGTCAAGCACCTCAAGCAGGGCTGCCGCAGGGTCTCCCCTGAAGTCATTCCCGATCTTGTCTATCTCGTCCATAAGCAGTACAGGGTTGTTGGTCCCGGCGGCCTTGATCTTCTGTACTATCCTTCCCGGGAGCGCTCCTACATAAGTCCTCCTGTGGCCCCGTATCTCAGCTTCGTCACGGAGTCCTCCCAGCGACATGTTCACAAATTTTCTGCCCATCGTCCTTGCGATAGACTTGCCCAGGGAAGTTTTTCCGACTCCCGGAGGTCCGACAAAGCAGAGCACCTGTGCCCTCATGTTGTCCGCAGCGAGTTTTCTCACAGCAAGGAACTCAAGTATGCGCTCCTTGACCTCGTCGAGGCCGTAATGGTCTTCTTCAAGAACTTTTCTGGCGTCCTTCAGGTTCAGGTGGTCCTCCGAGGATACGTTCCAGGGAAGATCCAGAAGCCACTCAATGTAGGTCCTGGAAACCGTCGCCTCGGGAGATATCGGTGCCATGCGCGCGTAGCGTTCAAGTTCGCGCATAACTTTTTCCCTCGCCTCTTCAGGAAGCTCAGTATTCTCCGCTCTTGAGCGAAGCTCTTCCGTTTCTGAGAGGGGGCTGTCCTCACCCAGTTCCTGCTGTATGATCTTCAGCTGTTCTCTGAGGTAGTACTGTTTCTGCCCCTTGTCCATCTCGTTCCTTACCTTATCCTGAATGTCATGCTCCATCTTCAGGAATTCGTTCTCTCTCATCAGGATGGCAAGAAGCCTGCGAAGCCTTTCGATAAGGTCAGGAGTCTCTAGCAGCTTCTGCTTGTCCTGATGCTTTAAAAGGCTGTGTGATGCAACTATATCAGCGAAAAGGTCAGTATCCTCGATGTTTTCTGCAGAATGAGAGACCTCATCAGGCAGCTTGAGATTGAGCCTTACGTATTGTTCAAACTCTGTCAGGACAGCCCTGCGAAGGGCTTCTGCCTGGTTTGTATAGGAGGTGTTGGTCGAGGGGATCTTCTCGATCTCCGCCTCAAGAAAACTGTCGCCTGATATGAAGTGGACCGCTCTGCATCTCCATCCGCCTTCAAGCACTGCTTTTATCGTTCCGTCGGGCATGCGTACAGTCTGGAGAATTTTGCACAGGGTCCCTACGGTGTTTAGGTCATCGGGATCAGGGTTCTCGATCTGTGAATTTTTCTGGGCCGTGATAAAAACAAGATGTCCCCTTATGTTGGCCTCTTCAAGCGCACGCGCCGACCGGGGCCTTCCCACGAAAAGCGGAGCTATGACTCCCGGGAAAACTACCATATCCCTTACGGGAACAACAGGATGGATGTGCATGGATCAGACAGCCTCTTTCTCGTCTTTTGAAGAACGGATGGGTTTTTCCAGTCCGTTCACAACGTCTTTTGTAACGGTGAGACTTTTTATGCCCGAAGACTTTTCCGGAAGCTCGTATTGCATGTCAAGCATAAGGGACTCAAGAATGGTCCGAAGTCCCCTGGCGCCGGTATTGAGTTTCGCTCCTTTTTCTGCGATAGTGTGAACGGCGTCGTCAGTGAAGACCAGTTCTATCCCTTCCAGAGAGAACAGCTTCCTGTACTGCTTGAGAGGCGCATTCTTCGGTTCAAGGAGTATCCTTATCAAAGCCTCTTCAGTGAGGGCTTCAAGTGCTACCAGGACAGGCAGCCTTCCGATGAACTCTGGTATGAAGCCGTACGAGCGCAGGTCGTCGGGCTGAAGCTGCTTCAGCAGTTCATAGGAGGCATCTTTATTCAGGTTCGTAGTCAGGTCCCCGCCGAAACCAAGGGACTTCTGGGTCGTCCTCTTCGCAATGATTTTTTCGAGTCCGTCAAATGCCCCTCCGCAGATGAAGAGGATGTTGCTTGTGTCCATAGGTATCATTTCCTGGCTTGGATGCTTGCGCCCTCCCTTGGGTGGGATATTTGCCACAGTGCCCTCTATTATCTTGAGGAGAGCCTGCTGCACTCCTTCTCCGGAGACGTCCCGGGTTATTGAGACCGATTCGGATTTTCTTGATATTTTGTCGATCTCATCGATGTAGATGATGCCCCTCTGAGCTGCGGCAATGTCAAAATCCGCAGCCTGCAGAAGCCGCAGCAGTATATTTTCAACGTCTTCGCCAACGTAACCCGCCTCAGTAAGCGTAGTGGCGTCAGTCATAGCAAAGGGAACGTTGAGCATCTTTGCCAGCGTCTGGGCAAGAAGTGTCTTTCCGCACCCCGTAGGGCCAACCAGCAAAACGTTGCTCTTGGGCAGTTCCACTTCATCATCCGAGGATACGTTGGTTATTCTCTGATAATGGTTGTACACTGCGACAGAGAGGACTTTTTTTGCATGATCCTGCCCTATTACATACTGATCAAGAAATTCCTTTATCTCCTTAGGTTTTGGCAGCTTTTCGAAAACAGGAACTGAAGAGTAATCCTGCTTCACCTTTCCGGCGGCATTTTCCATGAAAGATGGCGCCGACTTTTCATCCCTGAGTATCACATTGCATAGCTGGATGCAGTCAGAACAGATAAATGTATTTGCAGGGCCGGCGATCAGCTTGGACACCTCGTCCTGGCTCTTGCCGCAGAAGGAGCATCTGGGCTTTCTGCGGTTATTTTCCTTGTTTTGGTTTTTGTCGTACATTATTACGCACCTCAGTCATATTAGCAGCATTGAAAAACTTATTGGCATACCTGCATATCAGAATCAGGGGACTCCTGTCGGAATCCCCCTAAAAACAGACCGCCTGATTCAGCGTTTTTCTATTATCTTGTCGACTATTCCGTATTTTAACGCTTCTTCCGCCGACATGAAGTAATCTCTGTCCGTATCCTTTTCTATCACATCGAGGGGTTGTTTCGTGTGTTTTGCAAGGATACCGTTAAGCCTTTCTCTCGTATACAAAAGTTCCTTCGCATGTATCTGGATCTCAGTTGCCTGTCCCTGTGCTCCGCCAGAAGGCTGATGGATCATTATTCTCGAATTCGGGAGGGCTATCCTCTTACCATCGGCTCCTGCCGCGAGGAGAAATGAGCCCATGCTGGCCGCGAGGCCCGTGCATATCGTTGAGACAGCAGGCTTGATGTACTGCATAGTGTCGTATATGGCCAGTCCCGCGGAGACAACGCCCCCCGGGCTGTTGATGTAAAGGAATACATCTTTCTCCGGGTCTTCACTCTCAAGGAAGAGAAGCTGCGCAACTATCAGGTTTGCTACATCATCATTGATAGCGCTGCCCAGGAAAATTATCCTGTCCTTCAAAAGCCTGCTGTAGATATCGTAAGAACGCTCTCCCCTGCCTGTCTGTTCTACTACCATGGGTATCAGTTGTGACAATTTATTCGCTCCCTTTCTGATAATTTACGATTGGGAATAAAATATTATTTATTCTCTTTATCTTCCTCTGAAACTGTTTTGTCTTCCTCTGTCTCCCTGACCTTTACCTTCGTGATGAGGAAATCGACTGCCTTGCGGCTGCGTATCTTCTCTGCGAGTTCAAAGAGCCTGTCCCTATCATTGAATATGTAATCATGGAGTTTCTTGGGGTCGATCCTCGAGCTGATCGCCAAGCGGTTGATCTCCGCATCAAGTTCTTCCGGAGTCCACTGAATATCGTTTGCGTCGGCAATGGCTTCAAGAACGAGGGCTCTTTTTACGACGACTCTTGCAGCCTGATCAAGTTCATTCTCATAACTCTCTTTGTCCATGCCGCTCTTTTCGAAGAACTCCTCCATGTCCATTCCTGAGTCCTTCCTGATCTTCTGTGCCTGATCGGCTTTCATAGCTTCTTTCTGCCTTGTGATAAGAGTCTCCGGAAGCTCGACATCTGAGAGGTCACAGAGTTTCCGGACAGCTGAATCCTTCAGGCTGTCAAGGCTGTGCTGCTCCGCGGCAGCTTTCAGCTGCGACATTACCTCTTCCTTGAATTCATCAACAGTCTTGTGCCTGGACTGGGTCATCTCAACTACGGTCTCGTCCGTAAGTTCGGGAGTTATCCTTTTCATTATTCCAAGGACCTCTATCTCATAGCGCATTTTCTTGCCCGCGAGTTCCTTGTTCTGAGGGTCGTCCTCGACTGAGAATTCGACTGATGCTTTGTCTCCGGGTCTCTTGCCGATTATCGCCTCAACGACTTCGGGTCTCATGTTTTCCTGTCCGAGGTGCAGCTCAGTCTTCTGGTCATTTTCCACAGGGGTCACAGTGCCATCGGGGTCGGCTGTCAGGGAAGTGTATTTTATCGAAACGAAATCGTCCTTCGTGATCTCCCTCTCCTCATAAGTAGGAGTGAGCTCGCTGCGGGATTCCAGCAGGCGGACGATGTTTTCGTCTCTCATCTCTTCTGTGGCTTTAAAAAGGGTCTTCTCGGCCTCTATTGTCTCTATGTCGGGGAGCGTTACCTCGGGCGTTACCTCAAAGGTCACCTGAAGCGTGAACGGTTCGCCCTCCCTGAGATCTCCCGGCTCAAGCTTCGGTTCTGCGATCAGGCTCAGCTCATACTCTTCTATCATCTTGTCGATGGCTTTGGGGACGATCTTTTCCAAAGCTTCAGCGCAGATGCCCTTCATACCGAAATAGAGTTCGATAGTCTTGCGCGGGACATGACCTTTGCGGAAACCTTTTATGTTTGCTTTCTTCGAAAGATCCTTTATCGTATTATCTATTGCCTTATTGACCTGTTCAGCATCAAATTCGGCCTTTAGAACGATAATGTTTTTTTCCTGTGAAACTACCTCTGTCTTCAATTTATACTTCCCCTTTCGGTTTGCCTTTTCCTGACAATAACCGTAATATTTTATCACAGAGCAAGAGATGGCACAACAAGGGACGGTCTCTGCCCTCTATAGCATAACACCTTCACTTCTATCAGTGAAGGTGTTATGCACGTCCGTTAATATTGCTTGATGATGCATCAGGCTTTATTTGTGGACTTTGATCCTCTCATCAAGAGGCATTACTTCTTTTTCTCCGGGTACGTCAGTGGGTTTGCCGAAGGGCATCTGTGCGAGGAGTTTCCACTTTACGGGGATATCCCACTCTTTCTTAACAGCGTTGTCGATGACCGGATTGTAATGCTGGAGCGAAGCGCCAAGTCCCTCTGCGGAAAGTGCCGTCCATATCACGAACTGGTGCATGCCGGCGGAATGGTCGGACCATATCGGGAAGTTGTCTTTGTAAAGCGGGAATCTTTCCTGAAGTCCTTCCACTACGCTCATGTCTTCAAAAAATAGGATAGTTCCGTAACCGCTCCTGAACGAACCGTCGATCTTTTCCTCGGTTTTTTTGAATGCTTCTGCAGGAACGATCTTTCTCAGTTCTCCCTTGACGATGTCCCAGAGCCTGTCGCTTTGGCCGTCAAAGAGGACTACCAGCCTTGCTGTCTGTGAGTTGAAGGCCGACGGGGTATGCGTTACAGCCTCTTTGACTATCCCCAGGATCTTTTCTTCGCTGACGATCTTTTCTTTGGAAAGGCCATAATGAGTCCTTCTCGTTTTGACTGCATCAAAAAACTTATTCTCCACACTGATCCCTCCAGTATCAATTGATCTCTTTGACGAAGATCCGCACAAAAAGACTGACAATAATTTTATATATCTAACATTCCTAATATATCATTATTAAAAAATTAAAACACTTGTAATTTTGCCTATTGTTGGATATAGGAGAGGATCGGTATCATGAGCATCAGCTTCCCAAGCTGATGCCCGGCAGCGCAGTAAAAAAGGATCCCCCGCTGCTGCAGGGGATCTCAGATTTTCTGGAGCGGACAACGGGATTCGGACCCGCGACCCTCAGCTTGGGAAGCTGATGCTCTACCAACTGAGCTATGTCCGCATTATTCGGTGAACGTGGGTTATTATAGCCTCCATATTTTCATTTGGCAACATGAAAAGAGACCTGACTTACTCGGAAAACTTCTCCTTGTTGACCCAGGGTTTCTGCAGCTCCCTTTTTTCAAGGTCATCCGGGGTCCTGGATGCCCATCCGCCTCCGAGTGCCGTATAGAGGTCAACTATCGAGTTCAGGCTGTCTGATCTGCTGCCCTCAAGCTGCAGCTGGACAGACAACAGTTCCCTCTCTGCATCCAGCAGGTCTATCTGGCTTGATATCCCGTCTGTGTAGCGAATATTTGCAAGCTCGTATGCCCTCATCTGCACCTTTTGCTGTTCTTCGAGGAGGGCAAGTATCTGTTGAGTTTTAGCCTGTGTATTGATGCAGTTCATCGTCTCTTCAAAGGCTGTCTGCACAGTTTTATAGTATGCCGACCATGCCTGCTGAGCTGCGGCTTCGGCCTGAGCCGCCCTTGCAGATAGTTTCCCGGCGTTGAAAATCGGGACAAAGACCTGTGCCGCAAGTGACCAGCCGGTGGCCCCGGTGAAAAGGTCCGAAGGTTCATTTACCGCCCTGCCGGGGTTGCCTATCAGACCGTCAAAGGAGAGGGTAGGATACTGCCCTGCTCTCGCGGATCCCAGGTTAGCAAGCGCGGTCCTGTAGTTCTGTTCCGCGGTCTTAACATCGGGCCTGTAAAGGAGCATCTCTGCAGGTATGCCTACGGGAACGGAAGGAGGCAGGGGAAGTTCATCAAGTTCAAGTCCTCTCGGGATATCTCTGGCTATAAAATCTTTCGGTTCCCTGCCCATCAGGACAAGAAGGCCGTTTTCATATTTCCCGAGGGCGATCTCAAGCTTATTGACCTGTACCGCTGAAGATGCGGCAAGAGATTCGCTCCTTCTGAGTTCAAGCTCGCTTATCCTGCCGTTTTCATAGAGTACCTTGTTCAGCTCGACGGTCTTTCTCTGGGTATCCAGGGTGTCCCTTGCTACTGTAAGCTGTCTGTCAGTCCCTCTGAGAGAAAAATATGTCTTTGCAACCTGAGACGCCAGCGCCAGTCTTACGCTGTTTTTGGCTGATTCCGCGGCAAGTATGCTCTCTTTTGCAGCCCTTGCAGCTTTCTGAAGCTTTCCCCACAGGTCGGCCTCGTAGTTGGCGGCGCCCAGGCCGTATAGCATGTTCTGTTCGTTCAGGTCATTCGTCGTGCCCACCTTTGTATAAGTGCGGGTCGCATCGACCTCTGCTCCAATGTTGGGTCTCTGGTTGCCCCGGGCCTCCCTGAAAAAAGCCCTGGCTTGCTGGACCCTGGCAAGAGCGGTCTCGAGGTCTCTGTTCCTGGCAAAGGCCTCGTTGATGCATTTATTCAGGACAGGCTCATTAAATGAGATCCACCATGCAAAGTCCGGTGTCACAGAGTCAGGGCTCCCTGTGCCTTTTACATCATCAGAGAGCGTTATCTCGTATGCGGCAGGAATATCGTAGGGGTCCGGCGCCTTGACCTCAGGACCAAGGTTGATATGGAAGAACGAGCCTACAAAAAGTGCGGCAAGAAGCGCGCTTGCAGTCATTTTAGATCACTCTCCCTTCGGCCGTGGGCGATATTTCCGCTTTATCTTCTTCCGGGGTCGTCTTGTCGAACTTTTCCGGAGGTCCCTCTTCTTTGGAAGTGAGCTTCATGATCATTGAGAAAAAGCTCGGCACAAAGAAAATCGCTATACACGTGGCCGCAAGCATGCCGCCGACGATACCCGTGCCGATCGAATGCCGGCTGGCGGCACCTGCCCCTACGCTCAGAGCCAGCGGCATGCAGCCGAGGATGAAGGCGAGGGAAGTCATGACTATGGGACGGAACCTGAGGTGGGCAGCGGTTGCCGCGGCTTCCCTTATACCCATGCCTGCCTCATGCTGCATGATGGCGAATTCAACTATCAGGATGGCGTTCTTTGCGGCGAGGCCTATGAGCGTTACAAGTGCCACCTGGAAGTAGAGGTCATTGGAAAGCCCCCTCAGCTTTATGGAGAGGAAGGCTCCGAAAAGCGCAAAAGGAACTGCGAGAACGACAGCAAATGGGAGGCTCCATCTTTCATACTGTGCCGCCAAAATGAGAAAGACCATGATTATTCCCAGAGCGAAGGCTATTGCGGTTGCCGCGCCGGTCTCCTTCTCCTGGTAGGCGGACCCTGTCCATGCAAGGGTATATCCCTCGGGAAGCGACTCGCGGGCGGCCTCCTCCATTGCCTTTATAGCCTGTCCGGATGTGAAGCCGGCGGCAGGAGTCCCTGTAACTTTGGCCGCGGGGAACACATTGAACCTCTCCATCGTATCGGGACCGGTGACCAGGCGTATGTCTATCAGAGAGAGAAGCGGGATCATAGCGCCTGTATCTGATCGGATATAAGTGTATCTGAGGTCCTCAGGCCTGTCTCTGTAGGCAGCTTCTGCCGAAATGAGCACCTGGAATGTACGTCCACTCCTGTCGAAGTCGTTTACGTAATAGTTCCTGAATATGCTTCCCATCGTTGAAAATACGTCTTTCAGGTCCACTCCCAGAGCTTTTGCACGGTTCCTGTCGATATTTGCGTAATACTGGGGGACCTTTGTGGAAAAGGAGGTGGTGACGCTGGATATTTCTTTTCTGGCGTCAGTTGCTGCGATGTATTTCGCAAGCGCCTTTTCCATCTCTTCGGGAGTGTCTGACCCCCTGTTCTGGATATAACCCTCAATGCCTCCGGTGGTGCTCATGCCTATTATCGCCGGAGGATTAAACACGAAAACCTGTCCTTCCGGTATCGACCAAGCCTTGCCCATAAGTTCCCTTGACGTCGAAAATGAGTCTTTTCCGGGTCTCTCCCTTTCTTTCCAGTCCTTCAGGGTGACGAAGGCTGCGCCGTAGTTGGACTGGTTTGATGAGTTGAGAAGGTTGTATCCGCTGAATACCAATGCAGTCTTGACCTGGTCCATGCCACGGGTGATCTTCGTCACCTTGTCAGTGAGTTTTTCGGTCATATTCAGGGATGAACCGTCCGGAAGGGACATGGCAGACATTATGATCCCCTGATCTTCGTCCGGTACCAGAGATGAAGGGACGAGCGAAGCAATCTTTGCGGTCGCGCCGACAAATACGACGAAGAGGATCACAACGATAATGGTCCTTTTGAGGAAGAATCTCACTCCGGCAGAATAAGCGTTTGTTATCGAGTCAAAAAATGAGTTGAACCATCGGAAGAGGAAGAAATCCTTTCCTTTGCCCTTAGGTTTCAGAATGAGAGCGCACATTGCCGGGGTGAGGGTAAGGGCGACAAAACCGGAAATGATGACCGATGTCGCAATGGTGATCGCAAACTGTTTGTAAAGTTCGCCCGTCAGTCCTCCCAGGAAGGCTATCGGAATGAAGACGGAGGAGAGTACAAGGACTATTGCGACAACTGGTCCCGTTACTTCTTCCATAGCCTTGAACGCCGCCTCTTTGGGCGGAAGTCCCTCCTCCATATGCCGGTCCACGTTTTCAAGCACCACTATAGCGTCATCTACCACTATCCCTATGGCAAGCACCAGACCGAACAAAGTCAGAGTGTTGATAGAGAAGCCAAAGAGCTTAAGTCCGGCAAAAGTCCCGATTATCGATACAGGGACAGCCAAACATGGGATAAGCGTTGCCCTCCAGTTCTGAAGGAAGAGGAAGACAACAAGGAATACAAGCAGGACAGCTTCAAAAAGTGTTTTTACGACCTCTTCAACAGATACCCTTACGAAAGTCGTCGTGTCATAAGGGATGTCGTACTTTATACCGTCCGGGAAGTGTCTGCTTGCCTCCTCAAATTGTTTTTTGACCAGATCGGCCACCCTGATGGCATTCGCTCCCGGTGCGAGTGTGATACCCACCGGGACCGCGGGGATGCCGTCCTGTTTTCCTATAAAGCTGTATGTCTTGGCTCCCAGTTCGACCCTTGCAACATCCTTCAGATAGATGCTCGTTCCGTCGGGGTTCGTTTTGATGATCACCTCTTCAAACTCTTCAGGTGTTGCGAGGCGTCCTTTTGTGGTTATTATGTATGTTTTTTCGAGGTCTTCATCCGTCGGCTGGTCGCCGAACCTTCCCAGCGCGTATTGACTGTTCTGGTCGCTGACAGCCGCAGCTATGTCAGCCGGAGTCAGACCGAGCTGTGCAAGTTTGTCGGGCCTTATCCATATCCTCATGGCATAGTCCTGAGAGGTGTATATCAGTGCATCGCTGACCCCGGGTATCCTTTTCAGGTCGTCTACGACGTTCAGGAGGGCGTAGTTGCTCATATATATTGTGTCGTAGCGTCCGTCGGGAGAGAGCAGGGTCGCTATCAGGAGAAGGTTGGGCGAAGATTTTTTGACCACTATGCCGTATTTCCTGACCTCTTCTGGTATAGATGGAGAAGCCATCTGGACCCTGTTGTTTACGTTGATGGTGGCCATGTCCGGGTCGGTCCCGAGTTCGAATGTTACCGTCAGGGTCATGTTTCCCTGCCCGTTGCTGACCGAGTCCATGTAGATCATGTTGTCGACGCCGTTGATCTGGCTTTCCAGCGGGGATGCAACCACCTGCGCGATCACCTCAGGGGTCGCTCCGGGGTAGAAAGCCGTAACTGTGACCTGAGGCGGGACGAGTTCCGGGAACTGTGCCACTGGCAAAGTTATTATCGATACAAGGCCGAGCAGGATTATTACGATCGAACAGACGGTGGCTAATATCGGCCTTCTGATGAATATCGCGGAGAACATCTGCTAAAGGCCTCAGTCAGCGGATCTTTTGCCGTCGGTATTTTTCTCCGCGGCACTTTCCTGCGACTGTTTCTCAGCTATCTTTACAGCCTTGCCCGGCAGCACCTTTGCCACCCCGTCAACGACGATCCTCTCTCCGTCCGTCAGGCCTTCCTGTATGAGGCAAGTATTTTTGATCGTCTTGATTATCTTTATGTTCCTGACGGAGGGAATATTTGACTCGTCAAGAACGTACACTATCGGTCCCGAAGAAGTCTGGAGCACAGATCTGAGGGGGATGCTTATCACATTGCTTACATAGCTTCCGTCGACATATACGCGGACGAACTGTCCGGGATAAAGCCTGTTCCCCGGATTGTCAAAAACGGCCCTGGCCCTTATGTCAGCTGTCGCCGGATCAACAAACTGATCCTGAAAGTCGATCTTTCCCTTTTTATCATAAATCGTTCCGTCGCCCAAAGCGACCTTTACTGATATACCTTCTTTAAAAACCTTCAGGTGTCCGGCAGACCTGAGCAGCTCGTTTATTCTGTGTTCATCGGCAGGCACGGCAAATTCAACATAGACGGGGTCTGCCTGAACAATAGTGGTAAGGAGGCTGCCCTGAGCATCCAGTGTTACCAGATTGCCGACAGAGCGCTCTTCTTTGCTGCTCAGTCCTGAAATGGGAGCCCTAACTACAGTCCAGTCAAGATCGATCTGTGACTGCCTGACAGCGGCTCTTGCAGAATCAACCGCGGCCATTGAAGCTTTATAAGAGGCTTCTGCGTTGTCAAAGTCATTTTTGCTTACAGCATTTTTAGAATATAGTGAGGATATCCTGTCGTATTCGATCTTGGCCAGATTCATTCCTACCCGGGCCTGCTTAAGGTTGGCGCTGTTTCTGTTGAGAGCCGCACTGTATGGTGCCGGGTCTATCCTGAAGAGGACCTGCCCGGCCCTTACGGGCTGCCCCTCCCTGTACTCCTTGCTCTTGAGCACTCCGCTTACCTGAGCCCGGACTTCGGCCTCTCTATAGCCTTTGGTCTGTCCCGTATATTCGAATGTAACCGGGAAATCAGATGCTTTTACGGGCATGTCGCTTACAACGACAGGCGGCATCTCCGCGGGTCTTGAGGCAGCTGCCTTTTTTGCCTCCTCCGTCTTCCAGAACCAGTATCCGCCTCCGGCAAGTATGATCACTATGAGCAGCAGGACGAAAAGGCTTCCTGATTTCTTAGGAGGCGCTTCTTGGGTGGGTCTCGGAGTCTCTTCTTTATTTGTTTCGGGAGCTTCAGTTATTTCTTCAAATTTTTCATTTTCCATAAACTGACCCGACTCCTTATAAAGACAGATTTTTATCAGGGTATTCATTATAACACGTTAAATTGATGAGGTTAAATGGGAAAGCTTTGCAGTGGTATATTTTGTTTAAATTATTGAGCTGAAACAACACTCTATTTAAGAAAGTTTACCCTGACTCTTACTATTTCTGAAGAACTTCCTGTTCTCACCGGGTATTTCCAGGTGCCGATACCCGAACTTACGACAGCTTTAAGGGCTCCTTCGTCGACGATACCGTAATGTGTGTGGTTTGCGAGTCCAACGATATAATTGAAGGGAAAAAGCTGTCCGTTGTGGGTGTGTCCGGAAAGCTGAAGATCGACACCGTTCTCTGCCGCTTCATCTATTGCATTGGGTTGGTGGTCAAGTACGATGACCGGCCTGATTTTTTCTGTACCTTCAAGTATTTTTGAAAGCGGAATGCGCTCATTCTCCCTGATATCTTTCCTTCCGGCGATATAAATGTCACCGATCATTATCGTCTCATCCTGAAGGACTCTGATACCGGTACCCTCAAAGTATGAAAGTATCTCTGACATATCTCCGAGGTAGTATTCGTGGTTTCCTGTTACAAAAAAAGTCCCGTATTCAGTCTTGATACTCCCCAGCTTTTCTGCTGTAAACCGCATGATCTCCTCATATGACGCATGGTCAAACAGGTCGCCGCAAATAAAAACGATCTGAGGCGAAAGCTCCTCGATCATGGCTTTGATCTCAGCTATCTCTTTTTTTCCTATAGAAGTCCCGACATGAAGATCGGAGATCATAACAGCATCTATCGAAGGGATGGCAGATCTCTTGTCAATAAATATCTCATATTCTGTGACCTTGAAATCCACCGCGTTGTAAAAGGCATAAAGCGTGATCATCATTGCAACAGCAGGAACGAGCAGTCCTTTTGCATATATTTTGGACAATGAAGAATTAAGTTTATGGTGGATTTTAAACAAACTGCCCAAAAA
>DCEE01000059.1:9161-13639 GCA_002316795.1 Synergistaceae bacterium UBA1037 | reverse complement strand
TGCCCGGTGCTGATAGATCCAGTTCTGAAAAAATAGGGATGAGAGAAAGAGTGACAAGCCTGAGAACAGGACATATGCCGCCGCCCTTGCGGGGATCCTGGATCTGTGATCACTCAGGAGCTTCCCGTACCTTTTGGAAAGGTAAATATTCACAAGGATCAGCACTATTGAGCTGACCGCAAGAAAGATCATGAATCGGCCCATTTATGCGTCCTTACTGCCGCATTGGGCGGCTTTGATCATTTGTCGGATCCCATCTCCCGAATATTCTTGCCTGCAGCTTTTGTAAATGCGCTGACTACTCTCCTGTCGAACCTCGATCCGGCAAGGCTTTCTATCTCAGCCACAGCCTCTTCATGTGTTTTCGACCTTTCGTAATAGTCGTTTGTCATGGCATCATAAGCCTCAGCGACAGCTATTATTCTTCCAGAAAGAGGGATCTCCTCCCCTGCCGTCCCCTTCGGATATCCGCTGCCGTCCCAGTGTTCGTGGTGGCTGAGCACGCCGTCTGAAAGGTCCAGGGTTTCGTCAAAGAGATTCAGTATCCTGTATCCCACGACCGAATGCTGCTGCATCTTTCTGTACTCTTCCTCGTTGAAATTCCTGTGCTTGGTGAGTACACTGTCATCCAGTACGATCTTTCCTATGTCGTGGTAGTATCCGTTTTCAGCGACCCTGTTTACCTCCGCTTCCGAAAGGCCCATCTCCCTGGCGATCCTTTTGCAGAGAGCGTACACATTTTCAGAGTGTATCTTTTCACGTGGACTGCGTTCATGGAGGCGTCCCATTATCTTTCTTATCATATTTGTGTTGTTTTTTGTCCGGTTTATTGTTTTTTCCCGATACATCCTGTTTTCGGCAGATTCTATGGTTTCTGCCATACTCTGTCCAGGCTCTGTTTTTGTGCTCGCGCCCAGGGAGAGGCTTCCGATGATATCTCCGGAAGAACTCAGACCGAAAGCACTTTTAATTTCGGCCATTATCTCATTTGCCCTGGCTTCATCGCACAAGGGCAAAACGAGCGCGAACTCATCTCCTCCGATACGTGCAAGGATGCCCTTCTCTGATGAAGCCTTTTTGAATGCCGCGGCAGCTTCTATAAGAAGCCTGTCCCCGGCTGTGTGGCCGAAGATGTCGTTCGTCAGCTTCAGACCGTTTACATCACCGAAGATAACTGATATCGGAAGGTTTTCTTCAGTATCTGACAACGGCACCTCTTTTTCGAAGAACAGTCTGTTGTGGATGTCGGTCAGGGGGTCGTGGTATGTCAGATAGCGGATGTTTTCCTCCGATTTTTTCCGTTCAGTATTGTCCATGAACGTGACTACCGCACCGACAAGAACTCCGTCCCTGTGCTGCGGGAATGACGAATACCTGACGTCAAAGCTCGTGCCGTCCTTCCGCCAATAGACTTCGTCATCGACATAAACGCCTTTCCCCTTTTTGAAGGACTGCATAATGCGACATTCCTTTTCCGGGAAGGTGTTGCCGTCCTTTTTTGTATGGTGTATCAGACCGTGCATGTTTTTTCCCAACAGATCCTCCTGGCTGTCGTATCCAAGCATCCTGAGGGCACTTTCGTTGCAGAAGGTGCATATTCCTTCTGTATCCATCCCGAATATGCCCTCTGCAGTCGAGTCAAGTATCAGCTTGAGCTGCCCTCTTTTGTCGTCGAGGGCGATGTTTGTCATTTCCAAATCAGAGGTCCGTTCCCGGACCTTCTTTTCAAGGTCCCGGACCAGTCCGCTCACATCGTCCGCCAGCATATTGAAGGTCCTAGCAAGGGTGCCGATCTCATCTTCCCTGTGGATGTGCGCCCTTGACGAAAAATCACCTTCTTTAAATTTTTCAGCACTTAAATTCAAGCTCTCGAGGGGTTTGAGCATGTTCGCGACATGGCTCAGATAGAAAAGAGCCGTGACTGACAGCATCAGGAGAGAGAAAATGACAGTAAGTCTTATGGTTTCATATATATCTTTTGTGAGGAGGGCATCGGGTACGGATGTAATGAGCAGCATCTCGACCCCCGTTGCGTCGAATCCGGATACGTTCACATGACTGTTTTGTCCATTGACAGTAAGAATATCGCTGTCTTGTGAATTCAGGTAGTTTCCATAAGCGGTCATGATGCTCCGGTTCTTAAGCTCTCCTATCAGTGTCCTTTTTATGGTCCCGTCTTCGTTCACTGTGAAGTTGCGCACCCCGAGGGAATTTGCAACAAGTTCGCCTGTATTTTTGTCGATTATTACGGCCGCAGCGTTGTTTTTTTTCACAATGTCGTTCAGGAATGAATCCATTCTGGAAAGAGTTATGTGTGTTCCAAGGACTCCCCATATCTTGCCGTCTCTGTCATGTACCGGAGTTCCCACAGAAATTGTGAGGTCGTCCATCACAAAATGCTTGTAGAGTGGAGAAAAGGTCGTTTTGCCGTTTTTTATTGCCTCCCTGTACCATGGCCTCGTTCGGGGATCAAAGGTGCCTGTCTGGAGCGCCAGATCTCCTTTGGTCATATCTTCACTTACTTTGTAGTACATGGATCTTCCGCCGGTCTCGGAATTGTTTTTCATGATCTCAACCGTGTTGTCGGTGTTTCTGCGCGCTCCGTAGTATTCACCCTTCTCCGTTCCGATGCTTATGCTGTATATGGGTGTGCTTCCGTGAGCGCTTAACAGTCCGACAAAAAACTTGTCACGTGTCGTTTCGTCGCTGAAGTCCAGGACCCCGCTGCGGATCTGGTTTTCGGTCATCTCGTTAAGATGCCGGGGAAGTCTTATGAACCCCTCGAATTCCTTGTATATCGTATTGTTCATGTCCTGTGCCACAGAAGAAAGCGTTTTGTCGGCGGTTTCTATCCAGTTTGAAAAGAGCACATAATATACTACTCCAAAGGTTATCAGGGTCGTTGCTATGTATAAGGCCATGATATTTTTCTTGATGGACATTCTCTTCAGGATATTCACGGCATACCACCTTGTCAATAAAATGATGGATACAAATTAGGAATTGTGCAAATCAAACTGCCATTTAAAAAACAACTATACTTTGGGCAACAGTTAATTCTACACTGGCAAGCCCTACTTTGACAACAGAAATATCAATGCTTATTTTAATGAAGTAAACAGTTTGATTAAAAATAGATTTTAAAACTACCGGCGTAACGGTTGTCGGAAAAAAAGGGAACCCTAAAGGCTCCCCCCTTTTTTATATTTTTCTTTTAATTGCTTCAGTGACCGCACTCATCGTGGTGCGAATGCTCATGGCAGACTGAACCTGTAGATTTAAGTTCTCCGGCAAGATATGATTTTGCTGCTTCTTCTGAAGGGCCTGCAGCTCCGATTATGACCTCTATGTTGTGCTGATTGAAGATATCTATTGCTCCCCCGCCCATGCCACCTGAGATAATTACATTTACACCCATATCATTCAAATAATTAGGCAGGAATCCCGGCTTATGCCCGGGATTCGGCACGAACTCGGTTCCTACGATCTTGTCGTTCTCAGCGTTGAATACCATAAAATTCTCACAATGTCCGAAATGACCTGTAACCATACCTTTTTCACTTGCTACTGCAATTTTCATAATTACTCATTCCTCCGTAATATATCGATTTTTATTAATGGGTGGCTGCCCATAGGTTCTTATCATTTTGGACATCCTTTCCTTCTCTGATGATCAGGTGCATGGTTTCATTGAAAACTTCCTTGACAGCTCTTCCCGAGGGGCAATCGATGTCGGCTATGCTTATTCCTTTATTGACAGCCTTGACTGCCATTGGGTCGAAAGGAATGCTTCCGGTATATGGTATGCCCTCAAGTTTGCAGAAATCCTTTATCCTGTTTGTATTGTCAGGGTTTGTGTCAGATTTGTTCACACAGACTGCAATTATGACCCCAAATATTCGGGCAGTTTCTATTATCCTTTGCATGTCACTGATGCCTGAAAGGGATGGTTCTGCCACTATCAAGACCATATCTGCGCCGCTAAGGGAAGCTATTGCGGGGCAGCCTATCCCCGGAGAGCCGTCTACGATGGCAAAATCTGTGTCTTCTGCGGACTCTTTCATCTGTTTCTTTACTTCGGAGACAAGCATTCCTGTTGTTCCGCTTCCCATTTTCAGCTGAGCCGTTGAAAATGTAACAGGACCTTCCTTAAAAAGCATAAGATCTCCCGCAACAGAAGGATGAAGCGAGACTGCATTTACAGGACAAACAACTTCGCACACCCCACATCCCTCACATCCGAATGGATCAACAAAGTGAGATCTTTCTTTTACACTAATTGCATCAAATCTGCAGTTCTCCATGCATTTGCCGCAGTTTATGCAAATGTCAGGATCGATCTCAGCCTTAGGCATCCCATAATAATCTTTCCTGGATGGTGCTTTGGAATGTTTCGTTATAAGGTGCAGATTAGGTGCGTCAACATCACAGTCAGCGTATGCCTGAGCTTCCGAAAGCCTGATGAAGGCACTGGCAAC
>DCEE01000059.1:2693-8794 GCA_002316795.1 Synergistaceae bacterium UBA1037 | reverse complement strand
ACAGAATGCGGTTTTTCGAAGAGCCTGACCAGAGACCAGACCATCTCAAGGTTATGTCTGCCGAATATGGTAGGTTCCGCAGCCAAAAGACAGTAGTCTGCGTCTTTTATGCTTTCCATAACGATACAGGCACTTCCCGGAGGGCAGTCTATAAAGATCGGCCGATCATCTTCAAGAGATCCGCATTGAGTGAGGAGTTCCTTAATTATTGGAATTCCTGAAGCAATTCCTGTTTTCATCATTCCGGACAAAACCCGCACTCCCTCTGAATCGCCAACAGAAAGAGTTCCTACGGCTTTGTCCCGTTCTGTAAGGGCCCCCTGTGGACATACCAGCGAACACCCTCCGCAGGAGTGGCAAACATCATCAAAAATTTTCAAATTTTTGTTTATGTATGCCAGAGCATTGAACTTGCAGAATTCAACACATTTTTTACACCCGTCGCATTTATTCGGGTCGACCTGTGGTATCTTTACAGATATTTCTTTTTCGATATTCCATTGAGGTTTAAAAAAGAGATGTCCATTGGGTTCTTCGACATCACAGTCAACGTATACGGAATCTGCAGCAGCTGATGCCAGATTGACAGAAAGCAGTGTTTTCCCTGTTCCGCCCTTGCCGCTCAATATTGCAATTTTTAAATTCTTAGCCGCCATGTCCGTGAAATCCGGCATGGATCTCCTGAAGCTGTTCAAGACGTTTTTCTTTAAAATCGGCGATACTTTCAGTTATAGAAGAGTTTTCTGTTTTAAAAATCAAAATGCCGGCAGCAGTAAGCACTTCAGCCGCATTTTGCCCGCAACGCGGGGTAAGAAGTGCTGAAACTCCTGAATCTGCGACTGTCTGTGCTGCCTTTATCCCTGCTCCGCCCTGACTGGACGCAGCAGAATTATCAAGGAACTCGGCATCGTCTGTCTCTGTTTCGTAAATCACGAAGAACGGGGTCCTTCCAAAAGACTGGCAAACTGTTGAATCTATCCTTTTTTCATCTGCCGGGATAGCTATCTTCATTTTATTTCCTCCGTAACGTCAATGTTGTTTTTTTCACAGTAATCAAATATAGCGCACCTCAAAGCACTGACTCCAAGAAGAGAGCAGTGGACTTTGCTTTCAGGCAGTCCATCAAGCGCGTTCACCACATCATCCTCAGTGATATCCAATGCTTCCCTTAACGATTTTCCTTTTGCCAGCACAGAGGTGGCGCTCGAAGTTGCTATCGCCGCACAGCATCCGAATACCAAATAGCTGATATCAAAGATTACCCCGTCAGAAACTTTAAGATAAAATGTCAGCGCATCCCCGCATTCAGGATCGCCTACCGTTCCTTCCGCATCGGCATCGGGCATGTTCCTTGCGTTTTGTGGTGACATCAGATGTTCAATAACTTTGTCGGAATAAATCCTGATCCACTCCCTGCATTTAAAGATAGGCAACGCTTCAGCTGTCGCCGTGATTTCTCCTGCGGCATCCCGGACGTCCGCACCCGCTTTCCGTACCGTCGCAGAGCCTGTACTCTCCTCCGCCGATAAAGAGGACTTTGCCGTTGACGAGCGACTCTGCAAGCTTTCTCCTGGCCTCGTTGTATATTCCCTGCACGGTAGTCCTTGCAACGTTCATATTTGCGGCGCACTCTTCCTGCGTGAAGTGTTCAAGATCGATAAGCCTTATCGTCTCGTACTCGTCTACAGTCATAACGACAGAACCTCTTGTTTCGTTGCCGGGATCAAGCGGTCCGAACTGATTGGTTTCCGGCATTGAACAGACCTTTCTCCATTTCATAGGTCTTGGCATCACGGTCTCTCCTTTGTTTTCAGGGAGGGAATGCCTGATCATTCTCTCCCTGAGTATCTAATTCAGTTTTTCGAGCTCTTTTTTGATAGACTCAAGTCGTCGTTGAAGCTTCGACTTCTCGTCTTCGAGCAGTTCCTTTTCTGTTTCAGGCATAAATTGAACTGCAGCACATCCCCTGCCGAACCAGCGTCTGGGGCCTCTCCTGACGCCGCCGCCTATATAAGAGGCCTCGCCGCTTTCAAAAGCCCTTACGCAGTACCCCATTCCTCTCCCTGTCATTGAGCCTCTGCCCATCGGTCCGGTCCCGTCTCCTCTTGGCATGCTTATCACTCCTTTTTATTATTGACATATGTCATTTATAAAAATAATTATATATTGTTTATGGCATATGTCAATAACTGCTTTCTTATATTCATACAAAAAACGGGAAAACATCTAGTGACGTTTTCCCGTTTTTATAATTATGTTAACTGACAAGCTATCTTATTTTGGAGCGGGTGCCTTTACGACTATCAATTCCAGAGTATCATCATGGAGGTTCCTGAAGTTCATCTTAGTTCCCATCGGAATTTTGAGTACGGTTGACGCCGGGTATTCATGCATGTCCTGTTCATTTAAAGCTATTGAAAGTTTGCCTCTCACAACAGTCATGTATACGTTTGAATTTGAAAAATGTTCAGGAGCTCCTTCGTCCTTGTTGAAGATCATATGCATGTAGTGTACGTTTTCGTCCTGTATTACCTTTTCCACTACCTTGCTGTTACCTGAAGCGATCTTGAATACCTGCTCGATCATCTTGTCATCTCCTCTTTTTGTGATCAATTTATGTTTTAATATCTTAACATTACATTGAGCTCTGTGAATGTTAAAAGTGCTTAAAAATGCAGCCCCGGAAATAAAGGACTGCAAAATACTTACTTTAATAAAGTACAGTGGTACTTTTAAATCACCAGGCCCTCGTTGAGGTGCCTGCAGTTCTGTGCGATGGCGTTCATAGAGGCCGCGTTGATCGGATAGGCGATCGGCGATGCCGAGAGAAGCGGATGAGTCGCCACCTGGAATGTGTTGAGTTCTGTGGCAGTCATACCCTTCTGAATTGCCAGGCTTGCTATGTTGATCATCTCGCCGACACTGTCTCCTCCGGATATCTGAGCTCCTAGAATGACTCCAGAGCACTTAGAGAAGATAAGCTTGATCTGTACCGTGCTTGTTCCGGGAAGTGATCCGGGATGGCGGTCCATCGTTGTAAATTCGCCGACATTTATCGTAAAGCCTTCCTGTCTGGCCCTTGCCTCTGTGAGTCCGGCAGCGGCAAATGTCTTTCCGAAGATCTGCGTTGAAAACGCGCTTATCGTACCTTTGTTGGCTCTGATGAGTCTCAACTGGAATGCATTGCTTCCTGCTATCTTTGCTTCCATTGCTGCAGTTGAAGCAAGAAGGACCGGTACATCCTTGTTTGTGAAGAAGCACTTCTTCTCGGCACAGTCACCCACAGCAAAAATGTCAGGGTCGCTTGTCCTGGTGTACTGGTCAACGATGATCGCGCCCTTGGCGTTGACATCAAGCCCCGCTTCCTTCGCAAGCAGGCCGTTTGGCCTTACCCCAAGGCCAAGTATTACCAATTCAGCAGGGATCTTTTGGCCATTATCAAGTTCAAGCGCCTCGGCCTTTTTATCACCGATAATTTTTTTGACTTTTGTATTAGTGAGGACATTGATGCCTTTATCCTTCATCATTTTCTCGATGTCGTCTGTAAAACTTTTGTCAAACGCCTGCCAGAGACATGCGTCAGCCATTTCCACCAAAGTCACTTTTTTGCCTGTCATGCTTATCTGCTCGGCAAATTCAACTCCTATGAATCCGCCGCCGATAACAGCGACATTTTCTACCGTTTCCAGTTTCTCCAGGATAGCGTTGAGATAATCCTGATTCTTATAGATCGGAAATACGTTTTCAAGCTCGTATCCCTGAATGAACGTAGGGATGATCGGAAGCGAGCCGGTCGCAATTACTAGCTTTTTGTAGCTGTATGTCTCGTTCTCTTTTGTAGTTACAGTCTTGTTCTCCTTGTCTATCTTCACTACCGTACCGACCACAAGGTCGATCTTTGCGTCGACAAGCATTTTATCGGGGATCACATTTTTGCTTGTGCATTTTAGAGTACCGTAAATGTAGGGTATGCCGCAGGGAACCATTACGGCATCGGTATCCCTGATAACGGTGATGTTTATTTCACCATATGCCTTGCGCGCCATCGTAGCGCTGAGGATGCCGCCTGCGCTTCCTCCAATTACAAGCAGATCTGTCTTTTTCATTTATAAAGTCCCCCTTTGATTTTTTATTGTCTATGCTGCATTATTTCACGATTGGAAGACATATGTCTGTGACATTATCACAAAGGTTGTTGAACTTTATTATGTAAAATTTGGCGCTACTGCTTTGAAATAATCGTCAACCCGACGTGTATCAAAGATCATTACAGCATTGTTGTCCTAAGCTGTTCCGGTGACAGAGGTGAAATGAGTGCGGGAGGTATGTCAAAGACAGTCCTGGCACCTGTCTCCCCTTTGATGCTGAGCCTGTATACGGCTCTTGCGTATGCAACGAGGAAACTGGATGTGAATTCCGGGTTTGATTCAAGGGCAAGGCGGAACTCAATGGTGCTTTTGTTTTCTTTGCGGAAGCCCGTTCTTCCGGTACGGATGACGAATCCCCCATGAGGCAGGGTGCAGTGGTCCCTTGCCATCTCCTCAGCTGTTATGAACGTCACAGTTGTATCGTAATCCGCGAAATAATTGGGCATACATTTTATCTCTTTCTCTATGCGCTCTTTATCTGCATCCTCACGGACCACAACGTAACAGTCTCTTGTATGCTTCTGCCCTGCTGTCAGGCAGGGACATTCCCCTTTACGGACCGCCTCGACGCTGCAGCTTACAGGGATAGTGTATTGCGTGGCGCTTAGTACTCCGTGTATCCTTCGGATAGCATCGGAATGCCCCTGGCTTACGCCCGGTCCCCAGAAAGTGTAGTCGGTGCCTTCAGGCAGCACGGAAGATGCGTAGAGGCGCATCAAAGAAAAATATCCCGGATCCCATCCGGCTGAAATAAGCGCCAGATGGCCGCCTGCCTTTGCAGAAAGGTCTACGGTGTCAAAGTGGCCGGGAATATTTTTATGCGTATCGAAACTGTCGATAATATTGAACATCCCCGCCAGTTTGGGTGACATCTCAGGAAGATCTGTCGCGCTGCCGCCGCAGATCATCATTACGTCGATACTTTCCTTGAGGCTTTCGATATCAGACATGTGAACTCTTATGGCACTCTTCGTCTGCAGGTCAAGGGCAGATGGATCCCTGCGGGTAACGACCGCGACAAGCTCCATGTCCTCATTTTGCATAATGGCAGCCTCGGTTCCCTTTCCCAGATTGCCATATCCGGCAATGCCAATTCGGATTTTTTTTGTCATCTGATCATGTCCTCCATCCTGTAATATCCTGCAGGTTTTCCTGCCAGAAACCTCGCCGCGCAGAGTGCGCCCTCAGCAAAAAGGGTGCGGCTGAACGCCTCATGCCTCAATGCGAGCTGTTGGGTATACGTAGTAATAAAGACTTCGTGCTCGCCGACAATATCCCCCATCCTGAGGGAGTGTATAGTGATCTCGTCCGGGTCCCTCTCCTCAAAACCACTGCGGCCGCATTTTATCTCTGCTCCTGAACGGATCTCTGCCAGTGCGTCCGCTATGGTCATCGCTGTGCCGCTTGGCGCGTCTTTTTTACGGTTGTGGTGTTTTTCAACTATTTCAATATTTGCATCGGGAAAGGCACGGGCTGCCTGTTTCGCGAATTCCACAAGAAGAGCTATGCCGATGGACATGTTCGAAGCCTGAAATACCGGGATCTTCAGTGCAGCCTTTCGGATGACCGCAAGTTCTTCCTGAGTATGGCCCGTTGTGGCGATCACCAGCGGAAGGCCTCTGGATATGGCATATTCTGTCAGTTCGGCTGCTGTAGTATGGAATGTAAAATCAATTATTACGTCTGCCGGCCCCGTATAGTTCGCCAGAGAGGAATAACTGCCCTCTTCGCCGTCAGCAACATCAACTGCGGCTGCAAGGACTGCTCCCAGGGCTCCGGAACTTTTGTCGAGCAGAGATACGACTTCCCTGCCCATTCTTCCGTTCGCGCCGTTAACTATGACCCTCATCATACCGAGATGCCCTCTGCCCTCATAAGTTCGATCATCCGGGCGAACTTAGCGTTGTCCATCTCCGTAAGCGGCATGCGGATATCCGGTTCGCAGAAGCCCAT
>DCEE01000059.1:0-2421 GCA_002316795.1 Synergistaceae bacterium UBA1037 | reverse complement strand
ACGATCTCGCCGTCGTTTCCGGAATAGAGCGTCAGCCCGCCGTTTAGCCTGGACATTGTATCTACGATCTTGTCTATATTGCTGTTTGCTTCCTTTATTGCAACGATACGCTCATGTTTGGCAAGCTCCGCATATGTCTCCGGTTCGATCGCAGTTCCGGTCCTTGAGGGTACGTTGTAAACGATGAGAGGAATGGAGCTTGCATCCGCAATTGCGCCGAAGTGGCGGACAAGCCCCTTCTGTGTTGTTTTGTTGTAATAAGGAGTCACGGAAAGGGATGCGTCAGCACCTGCTTCCCCCGCAAACCGGGTAAGTGAAATGGCATAAGCTGTATCATTGCTTCCGGACCCTGCTATCAGAGGCACCCTGCCATTGACTCGGCCGACAGCATACTCAATGACGCTCCTATGCTCATCATCAGACATAGTTGAGCATTCACCTGTTGTGCCGCATACCAGGAGGGCGTCTATACCTTCCTCTATCTGCCAGTCGATAAGACGGCCCATTTTATCGAAGTCTATCCCCTGACCTTTAAAAGGCGTTATAAGCGCTGTAGCGATCCCGGTGAAAATAATTTTCTTTGACATCGATCTTAACCTCACTTTCCTATGCAAATAAGGCAACTGATAAATTATCGGCTGTCTTTTATCGTCTTTATACAAAATGTATCCTCTTTTTTGTATTATCAATATAGAGGATGAAAGGAGCTCTCCAAATAAAAGTTTTTTAGGGTGCATAAATTTTTGTTCCTTAAAATTTGCAAAGATTATCACATATAATGAGAGTTGTACAGTACTTTTGGGTACAAAAAGAAAGAAAAGTAGTGTTCTTCTGCATGCAAGTCAAGACTCATAAACCTTTATGCCATAAGGAATGTCCTACCAACAATTGCTCTGTGTCTGCTCATGTTTTGCCGTTTCGATCTTAAGGAAATGTAAAATTGACATAACATACTTATTAAGATATTATACTAGTTAATATATATTATAAATAGGGAATGGTTTGATCATGGATAAACGTCACACTCTACAGCGTTCTTTGGTTCTTGAAGCAGTAAAAGATTTGCACTGCCATGCAACAGCTGATGACATATATTATCTTATTGTGACGAAACACCCAAATATCAGCAGAGGGACAGTATATAGAAATCTGAACCTCCTTTCTGATATAGGCGAGATCCGTAAAGTGGAAATCCCGAGCGGAGCTGACCGTTTTGACCACGAGTGTCACCCTCATTATCATGCGAGATGCATAGAGTGCAACCGGGTCTTCAATGTGGACATGGAGTTTATATCTGATTTACAAAAGAACATCAAGGATACTCAAGGATTTGAATTTACCGGTCACGATTTAATTTTCAAAGGCATCTGCCTTGAGTGTAACGGACGCAGAGAATCGAATCACAAAACTGAAAGTTACGAAAAGCCCGACACAGAATAATTTAGGGGGTTGATATAGAGGATAGCAAATGCTACTAAGTATTTTTCGCAATCAGCTGCCGCCAGGAAAAATAGAGCGTCTGGCTGAACTCAGCGGCATTTTATCATTTGCACATGCGATCCCGGTATCTCAATTATGTGCTTATGTGGGAGCATCGGAAAGCCCGACAAATATATGAATATGAGGAGGATCATTATGAAAAGTTTTATGACATTGGATCTGCAATATGCGCACAGGTTCTACGGGTTCAAAGGAGAAGCACAGTATCTGCACGGGCATACTGGAATACTGACGATAGAAGTTGAGGATTCCGTCAATATGGGAGTCAATATGGTATTCCCTTGTGGTGAAATTAAGAAGACGGCCTGGGAAGTATTACAGAACTTCGACCATGCGCTTATCTTAAGGGAAGACGACCCGTTGCTCCCCGCGATACTCGGAGTTTACGAAGCACAGGGGATCAGGAATGGCGCACCGACCAATATGCAGAAAGGTCCGGCTTTCAAGACGGAACTTGCAACAGCATATCCAGAATGTCGGCTCGTCGTCACGAAAGAAACAATGACCGTTGAGGGTATGATCAAAATAGTTTACGATTTACTGAAAGACAAGCTAAACATCGCTAAAATCACATTTACAAGCGGCATGAACGGTGCGACAGAAGAATACATACCCAAAAATGCGATAGACCGTTGCCCGTTGTGCGGCATTGCGTTAAACGAAAACGGCGCCTGTTCCAAATGTGGGTACAAAAAGTAATATGATTTGATGTTCACTGCAGTTTTTGTGAACTTAACCGAAACGAGGCACTCTGTGCATATCCTGCGCAGAGTGCCTCGTTTTTTTCGGTCAATAATCTGTAGAAGCGATATATATCAGCTTAGACTCCGAAGTTAGATGATGTTTCACTCGATGTCAGCGGCGTAGACAAAGGTTGGCGGGACTATCGATCTTTTGTCATATTCCTGTTCGGTTTTCTCT
>DCEE01000004.1:4689-10827 GCA_002316795.1 Synergistaceae bacterium UBA1037 | reverse complement strand
TTCGGCGACATAATCAGCGACCTCCAGGCGGGCCTTGCCGGAGGGCTGGGGACAGCTGCAGGAGGAAACATCGGGGACGGTCTCTCGATGTTTGAACCTGTACACGGATCGGCTCCCGACATAGCCGGGACAGGCAGAGCCAACCCTGTAGCGGCAATACTTTCAGGAGCTCTGATGCTGGAACATCTTGGCGAGGCAGACGCTTCAAAGACCGTAAACAGCGCCGTGTCGGATTTCCTTGAAAATGCCCTGGAAAGTGAGCTGCCCTTTGAATTCGGAGGAAAAGCCTCTTTCGAAGAGGTCGGAGAAAAGATCAGGAAGTACATCAGGTAATTTTATTGTCAGCCCCGGCAAGGGGCGGAAGACGGTCGTTCTACAATAGGAGGTATATCCAATGGCAAAGATGAACGGAGCCCAAATGGTGGTCAAGTCCCTTGAAGCAGAAGGAGTGGACACGATATTCGGACTGCCCGGCGGAACTGTTATCCACCTTTATGACGCAATATATGATTCAAAGATCAACCATGTCCTGATGCGCCATGAACAGGCAGCTTCGCATGCAGCTGACGGATACGCCAGAGTAAGCGGGAAACCCGGCGTATGCATTGCAACATCAGGCCCCGGGGCGACTAACCTTGTGACCGGGATCGCTACTGCAAACCTGGACTCCGTTCCGATGGTCGCGATCACGGGACAGGTGGCCACGACCATGATAGGGACAGACGCTTTCCAGGAGGCAGATATAATGGGAGCCACTATTCCTCTCGTAAAGCACAGCATGCAGGTCCGTACGCCCGAACAGATACCGGTCGCTGTGAAAAAAGCCTTTTACATAGCATCGACAGGCAGGCCCGGTCCGGTTCTGATAGATGTCCCTGCCGACGTGCAGAAGGGTTTCGGGGAGTTCAAATATCCCCAAAGCATAAGCTTTCCCGGGTACGACCCGGAAAGGGGAGCAGACCTGAGCCAACTTGACGCGGCAGTTTCCCTCCTCGAGCATGCGGAGAGACCGGTCATCTTTGCGGGAGGCGGAGTGATCAGGTCAGGTGCGGCGGGAAAACTTACAGAGCTCGCTGAAAAACTTGAAATACCCGTAGTCACATCGCTGCTCGGAAAGGGATCGTTCCCTGAATCTCATCCTCTTGGTCTTTCTTTGGGAATGGCAGGAATGCACGGACACCCCGTAGCGAACAGGGCATTGATGACGGCTGACGTTATACTCGCGGTCGGTTCGCGTTTCAGCGACAGGAGCACGGGAAAGAGGTCGAGCTTCGCATCGGAGGCAAAGATAATACACATCGACCTGGACCCCGCTGAGATAGACAAGGCAATAGAGTCCGAGGTCTGGCTTGTTGGCGATGCGGGAAAGATAATCGACGCGATCAGAAAGTCCATCAGCAAAAAATATTTCGACAGGTCACACTGGCTTGAGGAGCTTGAACTGATCCGTCAGAAGGAACCTCTTCCCAGAAATGAATATGCGGGGGAGATAGCCCCATGGCAGGTCATAGAAACGCTGAGGGAGATAACCGGAGGAAAGTCCGTCCTGACGACTGAAGTTGGTCAGCACCAGATGTGGGCTGCACTCCACTACAAGGTGGAAGAACCTCGCCGTTTTGTCACTTCCGGAGGTCTGGGTACAATGGGTTTCGGCTTCCCGTCAGCGATAGGAGCAGCTCTCGCCTGCCCGGGTCAGCATGTATGCTGTATAGCGGGCGACGGCAGTTTTATGATGAACATACAGGAACTCGACACCTGTGCGCGTTACAATATACCCGTAAAGGTTTTTATCCTCAACAACTCCTGCCTTGGCATGGTCCGCCAGTGGCAGCAGCTTTTCTATGAGCACCGCTACTCGAATACCATCTACAACCGGAATCCCGATTTCGTAAAGATAGCAGAAGGTATGGGAGTCAGCGGCTTCTCGGCAACAAGGCCCGAGGAGATAAGGAAAACGATAGAGGCTGCCCTGAAGGTGCCCGGGCCTGCACTTGTGGACTTCAGGATACCGCAGGGCGCGCTGGTCCTTCCGATGGTACCGCCGGGCGGATCGATAGACAAGATGATACTGAACTGAGGGGGAAGGATCCGGAAATGAACAGCGACAAAGCAAAAAAAGGTTATCAGAGAAGCCCGCACCGCTCCCTGCTGAAGGCTGCGGGATACACTGACTGGGAAATAGAACGCCCATGGATAGGGGTCGCGAATTCCTATAACGCAATAATCCCCGGACATGTCCATCTGAAGACCATTACAGAGGCAGTGAAGGCAGGGATATACGCAGCAGGCGGACTACCGATCGAATTTCCCGTGATCGGCGTCTGCGACGGCATTGCAATGAACCACGAGGGAATGAAGTTCTCCCTTCCCAGCCGCGAGCTGATCATGGATTCAATAGAGATAATGGCAAAGGGACACGCATTCGACGGACTTGTCCTGGTAACGAACTGCGACAAGATCGTCCCCGGCATGGCAATGGCCGCGGCAAAGCTGAACCTTCCGTCTGTTGTCATCTCCGGAGGGCCGATGATGGCCGGCACAATTAAGGGGAGGGTCCTGGACCTCAACAGCGTCTTCGAGGGCGTCGGGATGAAGGCTGCGGGCAAGATTTCGGATGAAGAGCTCAGGGACGTGGAAGACAACGCCTGCCCCGGATGCGGATCCTGCTCGGGGATGTTTACAGCAAACACCATGAACTGCATGATGGAGGCCCTGGGGCTTGGACTTACGGGAAACGGCACCATACCGGCAGTACATGCGGGCCGTGTGCGCCTTGCTAAGGACGCGGGGCGGGCCGTGATGGGTCTGATAGAGAAAAACATCAGGCCGAGGGACATCCTCACCATGAAAGCTTTTGAAAACGCACTTGCGGTGGATCTGGCGCTCGGAGGTTCCACCAACACTTCTCTTCACCTTCCTGCCATAGCATGGGCAGCCGGCCTTAAACTTCCCCTTGAACTCTTCAACGAGATCGGCGCGAGGGTCCCGCACCTATGCTCGATGAGCCCCGGAGGCCATCACCACATAGAAGACCTCTGGCAGGCCGGCGGCGTTGAGGGACTCATGGCAAGGCTGCTTGAAAAGGGACTCATCCACGGAGAACTGATCACAGTGACCGGCAGAAGCGTCAGAGAGAACCTAAGCAAGGCAAAGGTCGTGAACGACAACGTCATCCGCCCTGTCGAAGACCCCTACCATAAGGAGGGAGGACTGGCCTTCATCAAGGGCACCCTCGCTCCTCTGGGCGCCATAGTAAAGCAGTCCGCGGTACTTCCCGAGATGCTTGTACACGAAGGCCCTGCACGGGTCTTTAACTGCGAGGAAGATGCAAGCAAGGCCATCCTTAACAACGGGATAAATGACGGAGACGTCGTAGTCATCCGTTTCGAAGGACCAAAGGGAGGGCCCGGTATGCGCGAGATGCTCACGCCGACCTCGGCGATAATGGGGCAGGGTAAGGGAGGAACAGTAGCCCTTATCACAGATGGCCGATTCTCGGGAGCCACAAGGGGCGCCTCGATCGGGCATGTCTCTCCGGAAGCTGCAGTGGGCGGGCCGATCGGACTCGTTGAAGAGGGGGACATCATATCGATCGACATCCCCGCCAAAAGGCTCGACCTTAAGGTGAGTGAGGAAGTCCTTGCAAAAAGAAGGGAAAAATTCGTACCCTGGGTACAGCCGGTGGAGAGTCCCTTCCTAACAAGGTACAGGGAATTTGCAAGCTCCGGCGTAGAGGGCGCCGTACTGA
This sequence comes from Synergistaceae bacterium UBA1037, assembly GCA_002316795.1. Classification (GTDB taxonomy): domain Bacteria; phylum Synergistota; class Synergistia; order Synergistales; family Synergistaceae; genus Caenicola; species Caenicola nitritireducens. The sequence continues at coordinate 7,079 of DCEE01000004.1, read as the reverse complement.
GGGATAAACCACTGTAAAAGTTGCCGCTGTTTTGGCAAAGAGGATTTTAGAATTATCAGGAGGTCTCGGACTCAGAGGCTTCCTGATATTTTTACCAAGCCTTGGAGGACAGATCTGAACCAATAAAAATTTTAATGCCCAATAATCGCAACAGTGTTGCAAAAAACCCGGGACTCTCTTATACTCTTTTTGTTGATACTTAGTTGCAATAGGAGGTCTCTGATATGATCGTTCGAAATCATTTCAAGTTCACTCTATTTTCCCTGTTCTTATTGACCCTCTCTCTCTTCGCCTTTCCTCTGCATGCCAATGCGGAGACGACACTGACCGTATTTGCCGCCGCATCTATGACTGAATCCATGAATATGATCGCGGGATCGTACAAAAAGTCAGCGCCTGATGTAAAGATAGTCTACAATTTTGACTCCAGCGGCACCCTTAAGACGCAGATCGAACAGGGTGCGGAGTGCGACATTTTCATATCTGCAGGCCAGAAACAGATGGATCAGATCGACATCAAGGCAGATCCCAAGGTGAACACGAAGAAGCTTGACCTGGTTCTGGAAGGAACACGCTTCAACATAGTCTCCAACAAGGTCGTCATGGTGGTACCCAAAGGACATAACCCGAAAGGGATCAGCGATTTCAGGGACGCGGTCACTGAAAAAGTTTTTCTCATTGCACTCGGAAATTCAGATGTCCCGGTAGGCCAATACTCGGAAGAGATTTACAAAAATCTGGGCCTTTGGGACAAACTCAAAAGCATGAACAAAATAAGCTATGCCAGCAATGTCAAGGAAGTGCTCTCACAGGTAGCTGCCGGAGCAGTTGACTGCGGCATAGTTTACAGCACGGATGCCGCAACATCAAAGGGTGTCGATGTTGTCGCGGAAGCGCCTAAGGGAAGCCATAAGCCCATCACCTACCCTGCCGCTATTTTGAAAAAAGCAAAAAACCCGGAAGCCGCAGCGGCATTCGTTGATTTTCTCAAGGGCCCGGAAAGCTCAAAGATCTTTAACAAGATAGGTTTTGCAGTTCCAACCAAATAACAGGACTATGATCAGTTAGGAGCGGTCGTGCCCGGATAAGGCCTGGCCGCTCTTTTTCCTGAATGACCGGATAGGGGTAAGATATGGACTGGTTCCCGCTTTATAATTCGTTGCGTGTGGCATTGATCTCAACATTTTTTACTTTTTTTCTTGGTATTTTTGCCGCGCATTACATAGCGAAGACTCCCCGTTTTCTTAAAGGGCTGATTGATGGTGTCCTGACACTGCCTCTGGTCCTCCCTCCAACTGTCATAGGGTTTTTTTTGCTTAAAATGATCGGACCGCTTGGGCCTGTCGGCTCAACGGTCCTTGAAGTGTTCGGATTCAAACTCACCATGACCTGGTATTCCGCAATTTTTGCAACAACGATGATCTCCTTTCCTCTCATGTACCGTACTGCCCGCGGCGCCTTCGAGTCATTTGACAGCACGCTGCTTTACTCGGGACAGACCCTGGGCCTGTCAGACACCTTCCTCTTCTGGCGGGTCATCATGCCGAACTGTAAACAGGGCATACTTGCAGGTGCTGTCCTCTCATTTGCCCGCGCCCTTGGCGAATTCGGCGCCACGACCATGGTAGCAGGCTATATCCCGGGAAGGACCGCAATAATTTCCACAACGGTATACCAGCTTTGGAGAGAGGGAAATGATGCCCTTGCCTATAAGTGGGTGTTTATAAATCTTGTGATCTCGTTTATAGTGCTGACGGCTGTAAACATGCTTGAAAACCGTTATAAACAGCCTGTCGGTACAGCCAAGAACCATTTCGACCATGAGGATTAGGGGCAGAAAATGTCAGTATATGTAAAAATAAAAAAATCGTTCGGGAACTTCGTTCTCGACACAGAGTTTGAAGCTGAGAACGAAATCCTTGCCCTGCTCGGAGCCTCAGGTTCAGGCAAGAGCATGACGCTGAAATGCATTGCCGGCATAGTCAGGCCGGACATGGGACGTATTGTCGCAGACGGCGTGACATTGTTTGATTCAGACAAAAAGATCAACCTGAGTCCCCAGGAAAGGCATGTCGGACTGCTTTTCCAGAACTACGCCCTTTTTCCAAATATGACTGTCGAGCAGAACCTGTGTGCTGTGATCAAAACCTGCGGCAAAGGAAAGTATCCAAAAGAAAAGCTGGACATCCTCCTTGAAAGCTATTATTTGACTGGTCTTGAGAAGCATTATCCTGGCCAGCTTTCGGGGGGACAGCAGCAGCGTGTGGCCCTTGCGAGGATGATGGCGAGCGACCCCAAAATCATAATGCTTGATGAACCATTATCGGCCCTTGACAGTTACCTGCGCTGGCAGGTAGAAAAAGAGCTCACGGAGATACTGGGAAAATACA
>DCEE01000004.1:2011-4496 GCA_002316795.1 Synergistaceae bacterium UBA1037 | reverse complement strand
AAGGTCTGTGTCATAAACGAAGGACATTCAGAAAAAGTCAGCTCGGTCGACGAATTTTTTAATGCTCCCCCTACACTTGCGTCAGCCCTTTTATCGGGATGCAAAAACTATTCAAAAATAAAAAAACTGTTGAACGGCACAGTATATGCTATCGATTGGAAAACCAGTCTTAATTGTTCGGCCCATGTCCCTGATGATGCAGGATATATTGGTGTCAGGGCACATAAGATCCTTCCACTAGGCGACAAGGATAACTGCGTGAATAAAATCAGCTGCCGGGTGCTGGAGGTCAGGCATGACCTCTTTTCGGTCATTGTCACAGTGGTGCCGGAAGATGCCGATCCCAGGAAGGAGTTCTCCCAAATCCGCATGGAGCTGCCCTCCCTTGAAGATGATTCGCTCCGCCCGGGAGACAGCATGGCAATAAACATCCCCCCGGAAATGATCATGCCCCTGAGAAAAAGAATTATCTGAAAGGCTGACGCCGACCTGCTCCAGATAAAAGGGGCGAAGATCTTTTAAGCTCTTCGGCCCTTTCTCCGGTTACCGGCCGCTTTCTCCGATCATCCGAATCAGGCGGTCACTTAAGTTTTATTTGAAACCTGTAAAAATGGCCGGACAAAGACTTTCTTCATTACTTTCTTGCATATACGGTATCAATAAGAGTTCCGTCGCGGTACTCAACGACGGCGGCTATCTTGTCGCGGTCAAACTCAGCCGGACGGGGAATGCCGGTCAGTTTCTCGACTTCCTTCTTCAGGGCATCGATATCGACTACGGGCAGACCCGCCTTGAGGGCAGAGCCAATAAGGTCTTCCCTTCGGGGATTGATGCAGATGCCCCTTTCCGTCACTATGGCATCGACTGTCTCGCCCGGAGTCGTTATCGTTGTTACCCTTTCCTTTATCGAGGGAACTCCTCCCCTGAAGGAAGGTGCGACCACTATTGAAAGTTTTGCTCCTGCGGCAGTATCCTGATGTCCTCCCGAGGCCCCTCTGAGCACTCCGTCGTGGCCGGTAAGCACGTTCACGTTGAACCCGCAGTCGACCTCAAGGGCTGCCAGAATGACGCAGTCAAGGTTATGAACGATGCAGCCGGCATTGAAGGGGTTCGCGTACCACGAAGCGTCAATTTCAATATGGCGGGGATCTTCATGGATCGACCTGGTAACAGCCGAATCAAAGCTCTGTACGTCGAAGACCGCGTCAAAGAGCCCCTCCTCAAGCATTCCGGCAAGATATCCGCCCACCCCGCCAAGACCGAAGCTCCCCCGGATGCCCTTCTCCCTCATGTGTTCCGCAAGATATTTTGCGACAGCGAGGCTTGCTCCTCCCACGCCCATCTGGAAAGAGAAGCCGGGTTCCAGTATTCCGGAAGCTTTCATCAGCCGGAAAGAATCTTTGGCGATCTTCAGGTCCACAGGGTTCCTTGTTATCCTTGCAGCCCCGGTAGCGATCTTCTTCGGATCTCCCAGGCTTTGGACACAAACTATGCTGTCTACGAGATACTGCGGTATTGAGATCCTGGGATTAAGCGGGTAATCGACAAGGTTGTCAGTGACCGCAACGACATGCCGGGCATATCTGGCATCCGTTATCGCATAGCCAAGGGAACCGCATGCTGAGGGTCCTGTACTGCCGGTTATATTGCCAAGGGGATCGCAGGCCGGGGCTGCAAGGAATGCGACATCTATAGATATCGATCCTTCCTCTATCGCCCTCGCTCTTCCCCCGTGGCTTCTTATTACGACAGGAATATCCAGTTCACCGCGGGAAAGAAGTTTCCCGAGTTCGCCCCTGACACCCGATGTGTAAAGCCGGTTTATGAGTCCACTGCGGATATAGTCTGCAATGCAGTCATGCACGTCGGGTATTGAACTCGGGGCAAAGGTGAGCCCCTTGAAGCCCATTTTTTGCAGGACATCAAGGACAAGGGGTATCACGGCATCACCATTTCTCAGATGGTGGTGGAACGAGATCGTCATTCCGTCTTTCAGGCCCGAGAGTTCAACAGCCTTTTCAATATTTACAACGACCTTGTTTCTTGCAGGCACCGGGCGTCGCAGCTGCATCTGAGTCCCAGGAAATGCGCCGGGCTGACCAAGCATGGCAAATGGCGATTTATATGGAGCGAAAGATCCTACTCCGGAAAGCTCAAGAGGAACGTTTCTGCCAAGGGAATTCAGGGTCATATCCATTACGAGCCGCTCCTTTCAAAACCATAGAGATCTGCCAGCTCTAAAAGATGGCGGGCCCTTGCCACAACAGGAGCATCTACCATTTTACCGTCGACAGCTATAACACCCTTGCCCTCTTTTTTCGCATTTTCCGCGGCTTCCGTTATACGGATCGCTTTTCTGAATTCTTTTTCGTCCGGCATGAAAGCCTGATGTATCGTTTCTATCTGATCGGGATGTATTGCCGCCTTGCCGGTAAATCCAAGGCCCACTATCGATCTGCATTCCCTGAGCAGTCCTTCTTTATCA
>DCEE01000004.1:1140-1671 GCA_002316795.1 Synergistaceae bacterium UBA1037 | reverse complement strand
TCACTTTTCCGACAGGGATGGAATTCGCTCTTTCTATCTCTTCAATTTTTTTGTCCGCTGCCAGAACATCTTCGGGACCATTGCATTTCGGGATCCTTATGGCAGCCGGTGAACACGGGATGATCTCCTTCAGGTCGTCGTCGAAAAATTCCGTATCCGCTCCGTTTACCCTCACAGTTACAATGAGATCCTTAAAATCATAATCCTGTAAGTAGCAGGCGACCATTTTCCTTGCTGAATCCTTCTCCGTGAGAGCCACTGCATCTTCAAGGTCAAGCAGTATGCTGTCAGCTCCGAAAACAGGCGCATGCTGGATCATACCGGGGGAGTCTCCCGGAATATAAAGCATCGAACGGCAGGGGTTCATTCTTTCGCCACTCCCTTTACGGCGCGCATGAGAGCTGTTTCGAGCCGCGCCTTTATCGTTATCGCAAGGGCACCCTGATCCTGGATCGATATCTCGGCTCCGATGAGGCTGTATTTTTTTGACACGTTCTCAACAAGAGCCATCGTCCTTTCAGCAAAAACTTC
>DCEE01000004.1:0-928 GCA_002316795.1 Synergistaceae bacterium UBA1037 | reverse complement strand
ATCAATCTGCCCATCACCTTTCATTCTTAGTTGAAGGAGGAGGAAAATTTCACCCTCCTCCTTCGATTATATTACTTTATTTCAACCTCTCAGCGACTGCACGGAGAAATTCTTCAGTAGTCACGACCTTTTTGTCATACAGGTCGGCTATGGATGAAATGTCCTTAGTCATTATTCCTGCTTCTATCGTCTCCGTTGAAGCTTTTTCAAGCTTGTCGGCAAAGGCCTGAAGTTCTTTGATCCCGTCAAGCTCTCCGCGCTTCCTGAGTGCCCCCGACCAGGCAAAGATAGTCGCCATGGGGTTTGTCGAGGTGGCCTCGCCATTGAGATACTTGTAATAGTGGCGGGTGACTGTACCATGTGCCGCTTCGTACTCAAATACACCATCCGGGGAGACAAGGACCGAGGTCATCATCGCAAGGCTCCCGAACGCCGTCGCCACCATGTCGGACATTACATCTCCGTCATAGTTCTTGCACGCCCATATAAAGCCTCCTTCCGAACGTATCACCCGGGCAACGGCATCATCGATCAGGGTGTAGAAGTATTCGATCCCGCATTTCTCAAAATCATTTCTGAATTCGGCCTCGAATATCTCCTGAAAAATATCCTTGAAGCGGTGGTCGTACTTTTTGGATATCGTGTCCTTAGTGGAGAACCACAGAGGCTGTTTCGTCCCCAGCGCATATTTGAAGCATGAGCGGGCAAAGCTCTTTACGGACCTGTCAAGGTTATGCATTCCCATTACAACGCCGCCGCCCGTAAAGTCATGGACCAGATCTCTTTGGACTTTACCGCTGTCGCCGTCTGCGGGCTCGAATGTGAGATAGACTTTGCCCGGGCTATCTATAACCATCTCAACGTCCTTGTAAATGTCGCCGTAAGCATGACGCGCGATGGTGATCGGCTTTTTCCACGTCCTCACGGT
>DCEE01000009.1:11723-13795 GCA_002316795.1 Synergistaceae bacterium UBA1037 | reverse complement strand
ACGTGATCACTGATGTATTGATAAGGAGAAAGAACCAGCTTCTTTCATCCGTATTTCTTGTTCTCATACTTATGATAGCCGCTTCGATAATTATGTACGGGATCGAACACGAGGCACAGCCAGAGGTATTCAAAAACGCCTTTTCAGGTTTCTGGTGGGCTAACTCAACTCTTCTGACAGTAGGTTACGGCGATATATATCCGGTCACCAGCCTCGGAAAGGTGATAGGCATAATCCTGACATTCCTTGGAGTAGGGATGGTGGCTATACCCACAGGCATACTCTCCGCAGGGTTCATTGAGCATCTAAGCGAGATAGAAGATCCGTGTGCAGCCAGGGATCACGAATATTGTCCCAACTGCGGGCATAAAATTAAAAAGTAGGAAATTAACCCCGAGGCTGCTACTTGGCCAGTCCGTAGACTTTGCTGACCTCCTGAACAAAAATTATCCCCTTTCCTGGTTTTTCAATATCCAGTTTTTCACCGATAGAGGCGATTATTGCTTGAGCACCTTTTCTCTCTGATAGTATCAGTACTATTTCTTTTTCCGGTTCGATATCCATGAAAAACAGTTTGCTTGTCTCGTGGATCCCTGACCCCCTGGCGTTGATTATCGTGCCTCCCCTTGAACCTGCGGCAGTGGCTGCATCGATGACCTCTTCAGCTTTGCCTTTTTCTACTACGACCGTGATAGCACAGTACATTGCCTCTTCCCTTCTTTCTTCAATATCCGTCTCCGTTGCTTTACATCCAACAGAACCGATCATCTCGCTTACTGCTGTAATAAAAGCTATCCCATGGTTTGGCTTATCAAAATTAAACTTAGTATCAAGAGCTTCCAGGACAGATCTGGCTGTCTTTTTATTAGCTCCCATCATTATTATTTCTTTTCGGATCTCTGACAGACCCAAAAATTCGGCCATGGAATTGTTTGCCGTCCCTTTTGCCAATAGTATCGTTCCTCCGGTGATACCGGATTTTTTGGCTGCCTGCATTATCTTGCTGCCCTTCCCGAAATTCACTATTACCCAAACGAGCTCAAAGCATGCTCCACCTGTGTTATTTACCATCACTTTTCAGACCTTCTTTCTTTGATTTCATCTGAAAGACCGCACCCAGGAGCTGAAGTGCTATTATCGGAGTCATGGCTACCATGGCGATCACGCCGAAGCCGTCCGAGAGGATGCTTGCCGTCTCTACTGCATCAGCGACCCCATGTGCAAAAGCCAGCACAAATGTAGCAGTCATTGGCCCCGATGCAACACCGCCTGAATCGAACGCAATACCGATAAAAAGCCTTGGGACGTAGTAGGACATCACGATTGATATTATGTAACCCGGAAGCAGGAAATGCCACAAATCTATTCTTGGGCTGAGAATATTGATCACAGCAAGAGCTACAGCAGAGCCAACTCCGATGCTCAGTGTTCCCATTACTAGGCTCCTTCTTACATAACCGCTCGTAACATTTTCTATCTGATGAGTAAGTACGTAGACTGCAGGTTCAGCTAGCACAGTGACAAGTCCGAGAATGAATCCGACAGATATGACATAAATTTTGTTTTCTATGAGGGTGAGATCCCGACCTATGATGCTTCCTACCTCCATGAACCCTCCGTTGACGCCCACAAGGAAAAGAACCAGGCCGACGAAGGCAAAAATAATCCCGCTTGCTATCTTTCTTACAGCTTTGTGTGATAGTCTGAAGGAGATTTTCTGAAATACTGCGAAGATAAGAATGATCGGGAAAAGCGCCAGGAATACTTCCCATGAAACAGTCGGAAGTATTTCAGCAAAATGGCCCATTATTGATACGGAACCCGAATGAGTTTCAGGAAGGATCCCTGTCAGTTTCTCCGTTTTTGACAGTATCCCAAGCAGCATTACCCCTATAATCGCCCCCACAGAAGCTATGCCTACCATGCCAAAACTGTCGATTTCAGAAAACTTGCTGTCTTTTTTTAGCGCAGAGACCCCCGCTGCCAGAGCGAGAATGAAGGGAACAGTAACAGCTCCCGTTGTCGCGCCTGAGGCATCAAAAGAGATCGCCATAAATTCATTCGGCGTGAAA
>DCEE01000009.1:416-11385 GCA_002316795.1 Synergistaceae bacterium UBA1037 | reverse complement strand
AGTATAAGACCGGCCGCTATGACGATCAGGAGCCTGTTTGTCTTAGCGATCGAAGCACCCATGAGATTGCCTATCTGCGTTATCCCGATGTCGACCCCGAGAAGAAACACTGTCAGACCTGCAACGATCAAAAGCGCGCCCACAATAAATCTTATATAAAGGTCAGCGCCAAGGGGAGTGATGGTGAAGTTCAAAATGGTGACTATAATCGTTATCGGCAGGACCGCCAGGAGGACCTCCATGAGTTTCTCGGTAAGCACATTCAAAAGATAAAACTCCCCTCCGGGCAAGTAGTTCTTTCTGGGTCTGCATAAAGACCTGACTCATAAATAATGCCTTACTGATTATAACAAATAGTGCCGAGTAAAAGGATCCTGCTGCTTTCCGTTATGTGGTAAAATTTGAACATCAAGATCAACTATTCTGTAAATTAAAAAAGAATGTATAATTGCTTTAGATTACAAATTTAACGAGCAGACAGAGAGTAATGATCTTCACCACACTACCCCTGGACTCTTTATGCAGGTGATGAGATGGAAAAGCCGTTTAAATTCACGGAAAGGCAGTGCCGTGAATTTATTGAAAAGGCTTCAGAACTGATCTTCTGTGCCGACATGGATGGCAATCTGATCTATGTCAACAAGTGCTGGAAAGCAAAGCTCGGTTACAGCGAAAAAGAGGCCTGCCTGATGACCGTGTGGGATGTGATACACCCGGATCATCTTGAAAGATGCAGACAGTATTTCGTCCTTATCAAGGAAGGCAAAGCGCCCGATCCTGAAAAAGAGAGCATCGAAACAACATTCATCTCAAAGGCAAGAGAACCTTTAAAGGTTGAAATGAACGCCGGCTGTCTCCTTGAATGCTGCAACGGGCAAAATGTCATAATGTGCTCCTTCAATGACATTTCCGCCAGGTCAAAGACTGAGGAAAGGATCACATACCTGGCCGGACTCGTCGAACAGAGCGACGATATGATAGCCTTCAAAGACCTGGACCTTAAGGTAGTCGCCGCAAATGATTCGTACGCAAAACTGTCCGGCCATTCTTCGGCCCGGGATATCCTGGGAAAGAACTGTGCCGAAATTTTCGGGTTTTCGCCGGACGCGGATCCCGGGAAATTTTATCTGGAACGGGATATGGAGGCGCAGCAACTCAAACCGGGAGATTACCTGCTCGTAGAAAACATCATCGACCTGCCGAAATTCAAAGACAGGCACATCATCTCAAAAAAATTCCCCGTATATAACTCTGCCAGCAATTTGATTGGGACAGGAGACATAATAAGGGAGACGACAGAGTTCAAAAAGACCCAGACAAGACTCTACGAAAGCCAGCAGCACTTCAAGCTTCTCGTTGACCAAATGCTCCATGGGCTGGCCGTTCATGAAATCATTTGCGACGATAGCGGCAGTCCCTATGATTACAGGTTCATCGGCATAAACAAAAAATTTGAGGAACAGACGGGCCTCAGGGCAGAGGATGTTATAGGAAAGACCGTTCTGGAAGTCCTGCCCAACACAGAGAAGGTCTGGATAGAGAAGTACGGAAGGGTAGCGCTTACAGGTGAACCGATCCAGTTCGACAGCTACTCTGCCCATTTCGACAAGTGGTACCGCGTATCATCATACTCACCCAAATACGGGCAATTCGCAGTCGTGTCAGATGACATCACGGAGAGAAAGAAACTTGAAGAGGCTCTCTATATCGAGAAAGAACAGATCGAAAAGACCCTTCTCTCCGTGGGTGACGGTGTGATCTCCACCGACAAGAACGGAAGGATAACATTAATGAACAAGGCAGCTGAAAACCTTACCGGGAGGAAGCTGAAAAATGTTTTGGGAATGAAGATAAATGAGATTTACGACATAAGGGACGATACGACAAAAGACAAAATGCCGTCACATTTTGAAAAAGTTCTCCAAAAAGGTGAGCAAATAAACGACCGGGACCATAAACTCCTGATATCCAAAAACGGGAATGAACTCCTCATCGAATACTCTGCTGCCCCTGTGAGAGACAAAAGGGGAAATGTGACGGGAATGATCCTTGTCTTCAGGGACAGTACGGAAAAAATAGAAAGGCTGAAGCAGGTGGAGTACCTGAGTCTCCATGACCACATGACCGGCCTGTACAACAGGAGATACATGCATGATTCGATAAAAAGGCTTGACACAAGACGAAACCTTCCCTTTTCAATGATCTATATGGATCTGAACGGACTGAAGCTGATCAACGACTCCCTCGGGCATGAGATGGGAGACAGGCTCATAGTCTCTGTAGCGAATGTGCTCAGAGATATGCTCCGGAGCGACGACATTGTGGGGCGGCTGGGCGGTGATGAATTCCTGATCCTCCTTCCACGGACGGACAACGAGGGTGCCGAAAAAATATCGGAAAGGATACTCAAAGCAATTTCCGAAACTAAAGCAGGCTCCCTGGTACCCTCAGTAGCGGTCGGATCTGCAGTTAAAACAGAAGAGGACCAAAATATCTATGATGTACTTAAAAGAGCTGAATCTTCGATGTACAGAAACAAATTGAAGAGCGGAAAAATGATGAGAAACACGATCGTTGAAAATCTGATCAGGCTGACAGAGAGCAAACATGCCGCGGTCCAGGATCATTCAAAACGGGTCATGGGTTTCTGCGAAAGGATCGCCAATGCTATGGATCTCTCTGACAGAGAGACGGCTGATCTCAAAACTACAGCCCTGCTCCACAACATCGGCGAGATCGTTATACCTGCGTCTTTGCTCAACAAACCCGATAAACTGACCGAAGAAGAGTACGAGCAGATAAAGATGCATTCGGAGAAGGGCTATCAGATATTGAAGTCAATAGACGAATACGCAGCGCTTGCGGAATCTGTCCTCCAGCACCATGAAAGGTGGGACGGCAAGGGGTATCCGGAGGGACTGAAAGAAGGCGACATACTGCTCCATTCAAGGATAATCAACGTGGCAGACGCATATGAGGCAATGACTTCTGACAGGCCTTATAAAAGAGCGATAAGCCGGGAAGAGGCTATAGAGGAACTCAAAAAGTGCCGCGGCAAGCAGTTTGACCCGGATATCGTGGATATATTCATTGACAAGGTCCTTTTGAAAAAAGAGAGTCCCGCAGACACAGCCATTTGCTGATCGTGGATCCGCTGCGGGACCTTAAACAATTATGAGATCAAGACCGGGCCGGAACACATTTAGGATGTTCCGGCCCGTCTCTTAGCTTCTTGACCCGGCTTTCAGGCTGATTTTATTTCGTTTTAAGCTGCCTGACTACGTCGATCACCGTTCCGTCGCGCCACTCAACGACTCCTATGATGCGGTCTTCCGTAGCGACGGGGTCTGTCGGGCCGGACATCTTGTGCGCCCTTGAAACGAGTTCGTCCATCGAGACAAGCGGGAGTCCCTTTACTGCTGAGCAGGCATCAAGAAGATCCTTCCTCTTGGGATTGATCGTTATACCGTACTCCGTGACTATCGCATCCACTACCTCACCCGGAGTTGTAACACTGTAGACATTGTCAGTGACACACGGGATGCGTCCGCGGAGGAGAGGCTGGGCTATTATCGTAAGCTTGGCTCCGGCGGCTGTATCCTGGTGTCCGCCTGTCCCGTGCAGCAACGCTCCGTCGGCCTCGGTGTTTACGTTGGCATTGAAGTTTACATCGACCTCAGTCGCTCCGAGGATAACGACGTCAAGCATGTTGACAGCTGCGCCCGAGTTCCATGGGTTGGCGTACCAGTCGGCCGATATTTCGATGTGCTTCGGGTTTTCCCCTATAGAACGGACGGCTTCAAGGTCAAAGGACTGGACGTCCATCAGCCTTTCTACCAATCCCTCTTTGAGGAGTTCAACGAAGTAGCCCGTGATGCCTCCGAGGCCAAAGCTGCCTTTGATGCCCTTCTTTATCATGGCTTCCTTCATGAATGCCGTGACTGCAAGGGGTATGCCGCCCGCACCGGTCTGGAAGGAGATGCCTTCCTTGAAGTAAGGGCTGGCCTCGATCAGCTCTGAAGCATATTTTGCTATGAGCAGACGGAGGGGGTCCCTTGTCACTTTCGTGGTTCCTGAAACTATCCCTGCGGGGTCACCGATGCTCGGCACTTCGACAACTATGTCGACGTTCAGCTGTGACATCGATATAGGAGCCGCCGGATATGGCTGCAGATTGTCTGTTACTGCAATGACACAGTCGGCATACTGGGCATCCGTGAAGGCGTATCCAAGCGATCCGCATGCGGACTTACCCTGGGTGCCGCAGATATTTCCATACTTGTCGGCTGTCGGAGCGGCTATGAAGGCCACGTCTATGTGGACATCTCCTGAAATGACCGCCCGGGGGCGTCCGCCGTGACTTCTCAATACTACAGGGACATCCATTCCCCCCTCAGATACAAGCTGTCCTATCGGCCCGTTTACAGATCCCATTATTCTGGAAATGACACCGTTTTTGATGTGTTCGATCAGTTTTTTATGTACACCGAAGAGGGCTGTCGGGAAGAGGGTCAGGTTTTTGATCCCCATCTCCGCGCAGGCATCGATGACCATATTGACGACATAGTCGCCGTTACGAAGGTGGTGGTGGAATGATACCGTCATTCCGCTTTTAAGTCCGGAAGCGGCGATCGCAGCCTTGATGTCGCTTACGCGCTTATCGGTGCATGTACTGTCGATGCAGCGGATCTTTCCGCCTGCCCTGTACCCTTCAGGCTTTAAGGCAAATGCGCCCTGAAAGAGCTTTGTTTTGCCGTATCCTTCAATAAATTCAGGTATCTCTCGGCCCAGTGCGTTCTTCGCCATCTTACCTCACCTCCAAAAGTCCGGCCTTGACAAGAGTGTATTCGGCTCTCTTGACGACCGGGATATCGACCATTCTTCCGTCGACAGAGACTGCGCCCTGGCCGCGCTCCGCAGCTTCCTTCGCTGCCGCTACTATCTTGAGGGCCTTCTCTATTTCCTGCTCCGTCGGGTTGAAGACATCATGTATGATCGGTATCTGGTTTGGATGGATGACGCTCTTTCCTTCAAAACCAAGCTGTTTTATGAATTCCGTCTCTTTGCGCAGTCCCGCGTCATCTGTGACCCTGGGGAAGACTGTATCGATCGGGTCAACACCGGCTGCCCTGGCGGCAAAGACAAGCATGCGGCGGGCCCAGTCAAGCTCGGTCCCTTCGCTTGAGCGGTTCGTCTTGAGGTCTGCCGTAAGGTCTTCTCCGCCCGGGATTATCGCTGCAACGCGCGGAGATGCCGAAGCTATGTCAAATGCATTCCAGATCCCCCTTGCAGTTTCAAGCAGACAAAATATCTTTGTTCGTCCGACAGGTATGCCGTTTTTATCCTCAATTATTGAGAGTTCTTCATCGATCATCCTGACTGTATTAGCGTCATCGACCTTGGGCGCCCTTACTCCCTGAAGCACCGGGAAAGGAACAACGGCCGCGAGGTCGTCCTTCCAGTACTCGGTGTCAACTCCGTTGATGCGGACTGTTACCTCACAGCTGCCGAATTCACCCTGCCTGAGGAAATGCTGGACAAGTATGCGGGCCGTGTCCTTTTCAGCCATTGCTACGGCATCTTCCAAATCGAGTATCAGACCGTCCGAACCGAAGAGATACCCTCTTGTGAGCATGTTTGGATTGTTGCCCGGAAGGTACAGCATCGTACGGCGCATTACCTCTCACCTCCCATAAGCCTCTTTACAGCGGCCTCCACCCTTGCACCCAAAACTATGTCCAGGGCACCGTTGTCCTGGATCGAAATGTCGATATCCTTTACTCCCATGGAAGCGATTACTTCATAGACCTTTTTTTCCATGGCTGATCTGAATCTTGCCGCACTGCTTCCGGCTATCTGTATTTTTACACCGTCACCCTGAGCTGCTTCAGAGACCGTTACGAGACAGTCCATTGATTCCAGAGTCCCGGCCTGAGCTGTATTCATGGTATCTTACCTCCCTGTTGATGTCATGGAGAAACGGCCCGCCTGCCCCTCTCAACCGAGAGCTGGGAAGGCAGGCCGTTTATTTGTTTAGTTTTTTGATCTTTTAGTTTTGCTGCTTGACTGAAACTGCAAAGCTGACTTAATTTTAGGATTTAATCGTTGAATCCTATGAGGCTGGCCTCATCCCATGCACACATCTTGCGGACTTTTGCCTTCGCCGCTTCGAGCTTCTCTCCCTTGAATGCGGGATCGATCTTGCCGGCTATTGCTGCCGCCATGTCGATGGTACTGGCTGCGTTCTTCTCCCAGTCGGGATCGCCGCGGAAGTCACGGAGAACGTCGTATGTAAGTGTCCCCGGCTTGTTTTCAACCAGGACTTCGCCAAGAGCCTTCTCTATCTTCTGGGCTGCTTCGTCAAGGCCGAGGTATTCGAGCATCATCTTTGATGTCAGCACCATTGCGCTCGGGTTTACCCTGTACTGGTGAGCATATTTCGGCACGGAACCGCTGCTGGGTTCAAAGAGGGCAGCATCCTTGCCTATGTTTCCGCTAGGGGCAAATCCCAGGCCGCCGGTAAGCTGTGAAGCTTCGTCAGAGAGGATGTCTCCGAAGACGTTGCTTGCGACTATTACGCTGTAATCCTGCGGGTTCTTGATCAGCCACATTGCTGTAGCGTCGGCGTTCTCTTCGATGCCTTTGATGCCGTACTGCTCGTATTCCTTTGCGATCTCGAGGAATACTCTCTTCATCATTCCGTCTGTCTCGCGGATGACGTTTGCCTTGTTGCAGCAGTGAACGGTCTTGCGGCCCGTAGCCTTCGCATATTCAAAGGCTGCGCGGATTATGCGCTCGCAGCCGTCTTTGGAGAAGACGCGCCATGAAACTGCTACTTCACGGCCCTTGAATCTCTCCATGCCCTTGTGCAGGTCAAACATAGCTTCCGGAAGCGGGTAGAATTCGACTGCCGCGTAGAGGTCTTCTGTGTTTTCACGGAAGAGGACGATGTCGATGTTGGGGTCGTTAGCAAGAGGAGTTCCGATCCCGGGAAGTTTCTTCGCAGGACGGAGGTTGATGTAAAGGTCAAAGAGCTGGCGCATCTGGAGAATGGCTGACTTGAATCCCTTTACCCCGGCCTTTGATGTGATAGCTGCCATGAGTGTCGCGTCTGTCTCACGGATCGATTTGATGGTTTCGGGCGGGACTGTGTTGCAGCGGGGATCGCCTTCGCCGAATTTCTTGTTTGATTTTTCCCACATGCACCAGCCTAGGTCGGCACGGACCCAGTCGATGGGAAGATTGAGGGATTCGAGGACCAGAAGCGCGCCCTCCATCATGTCGAATCCGGAGTCGTCCCCGGCCATGTAACACACCTTGTAGCGGTCCTTCTGTTCCTTCACTTTCAGAGCATTGCCTGACATATTATTTCCTCCTCTTGATTTTTACTTTTTATTTGATAACTGTCCGGTCCATGTTTGCATAAAGCAAGATCCTGCTTAAGATCCCGACCGGACAGCCTAAAACCTGCGATACCTGACTTCTGTCAGGCCTTAGGCGAGTCCCAGTGATTTCTTGACGTGTGGGATAAGTCCGCCGTCTTTGATCAGTCCCTGCACAAACTCAGGGTATGCGGGGAACTTGAACTCTTTTCCGCCTGCGATGATCACTCCGCTTTCGAAGTCGACTTCTACCTCGTCGCCCATGCTGATGGCGTCAACTGCCTCGGGGCATACGATGATCGGAAGGCCTTCGTTGAAGCAGTTGCGATAGTAGATGCGTGCGAAGCTCTTCGCGATGATGACTGCGATGCCGCGCTCTTTAATGCATGTGACCGCCTGCTCGCGGCTGGAACCGCAGCCCCAGTTTTTGCCGCCGACGATTATGTCGCCCGGTTTTGCGTTCTTGTTGAACTCCATGTCAAGGTCTTCAAGAGCGACCTTCGCCATGTCGGCGCGTTCCTTGATCGTGTAGGTGTACTTGCCGGGGAAAATAACGTCCGTGTTTACGTCGTCTCCGTATTTCCAAACTTTACCTTTGACAGACATGTTAAAGCGCCTCCCTCGGATCGGAGATCTCGCCCTTAATGGCGGATGCTGCGACCATCATCGGGCTTGCAAGGTAGATGAAGCTGTCCTTGTCGCCCATGCGGCCCTTAAAGTTACGGTTTGCTGTGCTGATGGCTGCCTCTTCAGGCGCAAGGATGCCTTCGTGGTTACCCATGCATGGTCCGCATCCCGGGTTGCAGATGACGCATCCGGAATCGAGGAATATGTCGAGAAGTCCCTCTCTCATTGCCTGGCGGTAGACTATCCAGGAGGCGGGGATGACTATCGTACGGACTGCGACTTTCTTGCCCTTAAGGATCGCTGCAGCCGCGCGGAGGTCTTCAATACGTCCGTTCGTGCAGCTTCCGAGGAACGCCTCGTGGATCTTTGTGCCCTTGACTTCGCTGATCGGGGCATAGTTGTCGACCTTGTGCGGTTTCGCCACGCCGGGTTCGATGTCGCCGAGGTCATAGTGGTACTCAGCTGCGTAGACTGCGTCGTCGTCTGCCCAGAGGGGCTCCCAGCGGTCGCACTTCGCGTTGTCCCTGATCGCGTCGAGGACCTTCTGGTCGGGTCTGCAGACGGCGTTCTTTGCTCCGAACTCTATGCCCATGTTGCAGAGGGTCATCCTCTCAGCGATGCTCATGTTGTCGATACCTTCGCCGTGGAACTCTACGCTCATGTAGTCGGCTCCGTCAGCCTTTACGTCTCCGATGAACTTAAGGATGAAATCCTTTGCGGAAACGCCTGGCTTGAATTTGCCTGTGACTACAACTTTCATGCTTTCGGGGACCTTGAACCAGATCTTACCTGTCGCCCATGCCGCTGCCATCTCCGAACGCCCGATACCGGTCGAGAATGCGCCGTAGGCTCCGTATGTGCAGGTGTGGCTGTCGCTTCCCACCATGATAAGTCCGGGGAGAGCGAAGCCTTCCTCGCACATCTTCTGATGGCACACTCCGCCGTCGCTGGTCACGTCGTAGAAATGCTTGATGCCCTGCTCTGCGGAGAACTCACGGACTTCCTTGTGGTTCACCGCGTGGTCGCTGGAAGGTGCCGGGACTGCGTGGTCAAGGATAAAGACTATGCGCTCGGGCTTCCATACGTTCTTAACGCCAATTTTCTTGAATGTTCTTGCGATCGGAGCCCCGTTGTCGTGGCTCATGCACCAGTCAGGTTCGACTGTTACGACCTGGTTGGCTACTACGTCGTAGCCGGCCGCCCTGCCAAGTGCCTTTTCGGCAAATGTCTTGCCCATCTTACTTTCACGCTCCCTGTATAAATATATTAAAAGCTTCTGATATTTATCTGCGTTGCTTATCTTAAGAGCAAAGCGGCCGTCATTTGTCTTTTTTGATACCGGGCGGCCGCTTTGCTCTTTATCTGCTTACTTCTTCGCGGCTGCCTGGGCCTTGAGGTATTCCATAAGGCCGCCTGCCTGCATTATGTCGTTTTCAAGGTCGCTGACCGCGTCGCCGTGGAATTCATGCCCACTGGTCACATCCTTGATGGTACCCGTTGAAAGTTCAACTTCGAGCTGGTCGCCGTCATTGATCTTTCCTTCTTTGATGGCATCTGAGATCCCCTTTACAAAGAGGACCGGATAGCCGTTGTTGATGGCGTTGCGGTAGTAGATACGTGAGCATGTCTCGGCAAGTACTACAGGAATGCCGGCATATTCAAGGCAATAGACCGCGTGCTCACGGCTTGAGCCGCATCCGAAGTTCTTTCCGGCTACTACAAAATCTCCGGGCTTTACTTCCTTGGCAAAATGCTCTTTGCCGGGGTAGTACTCGAATGCATACTGCGGCATGTTTTTGGGATCTGTCTCAGCAAGATATTTGTTGTGGTAGATGAGGTCAGTATCGACGTCGTCACCGAATACCCACGCTCTGCCCTTGAGAATTTCGCTCATGTCAATCTTCCTCCTCTAGCCCAGAATATCTCTGGGGTCTGTGATGACGCCTTTGACTGCTGTTGCCATTGCAGACATAGGGCTCATAAGATAAGTGTGGCTTCCCTTGCCTACCTTGCCGATGAAGTTGCGGTTCGTGGTCGAGCATCCGACATCTCCGCTGGGAAGAGCACCGTAGTGTTCAGCTGTACAGAGTGCGCAGGTCGGGTTGGTGAAAACGATGCCTGCTTCGAGGAACTTCTCGATCATTCCTGCCTTCGCGCATGCAAGCTGTACTTCAGTCGTGCTGGGGGTGATTATAGTGCGGACCTTGGGGCTGACTTTACCGCCGCCTGCGATCAGAACGTCATAAGCTGCCTTGATATCTTCAAAACGCCCGTTAGAGCAGGATCCGATGTGGACCTGGTCTACCGCTGCTCCTGCAACTTCCCTGACCGGCTTCACGTTGTCCGGGGCATCCGGGCACGACGCAAGAGGTTCAAGGTTGGTGACATCGTACTTTAGGACCTTGCAGTATTCAGCGTCAGCATCTGCCGAAAGCTCTTTCACTCTCTGCTCTACTTCCGGCCCTGCGCGCTCGACGAGCCACTTCAGGACTTCGCCGTTGGGCATGATGATAGGAACTTTTCCGCTCATTTCAGTTACCATCGAACAGAGGGTTATACGGTCTGCAAGGGTCGAGTTTTCGATCGTCTCACCTGTGAACTCAACTGCGAGGAAGTCCATGCCGCCGGCACCGAGATCTCCGACGATGTGAGTGAGGAGGTCTCTCATGCAGACGCCCTTCTGGAATTTTCCGGTCACNNGGCATGATGATAGGAACTTTTCCGCTCATCTCCGTGACCATTGAACAGAGGGTTATGCGGTCTGCAAGGGTCGAATTTTCGATCGTCTCACCTGTGAATTCAACTGCAAGGAAGTCCATTCCGCCGGCGCCAAGGTCTCCGACGATGTGGGTGAGGAGGTCTCTCATGCAGACGCCCTTCTGGAATTTTCCCGTTACTTCGATCTTCATCGTTTCGGGAACGCGGAACCAGTTCGTACCGTTGATCCAGGAAGCTGCGAT
>DCEE01000009.1:0-140 GCA_002316795.1 Synergistaceae bacterium UBA1037 | reverse complement strand
TTCTTTGCGAATTCGCGGATTATTTTCTGGTTTGTGGAAACCTTCTCGGAATGGGAAGGTGCCTGGAGGTCAAAAGTAAATGCGATCTTTTCCGGATCCCATACTTTTGCGTCAGCGCCCATTTCCTTCTCGAACTGCAG
>DCEE01000006.1:18346-18531 GCA_002316795.1 Synergistaceae bacterium UBA1037 | reverse complement strand
GGGTCTGCTATGAACATGTGTCCGGGAGCATGAGTTATCGCAAATGGAGGCTTGCTGTTCATGACTACAGCCTGGGGAGTCACTCCGCATGCCCAGAACACAGGGACTTCACCCTCTCTTATTTCTACAGGGTCTCCGAACTCAGGCCTGTTGATATCCTTTATTCCTATTGCTGCCGGATCTCC
>DCEE01000006.1:16906-18073 GCA_002316795.1 Synergistaceae bacterium UBA1037 | reverse complement strand
TTGGTCCGCTTAAGCGACCTGCCGTATGGCACTGCATGTTCGTTATATACATAGGAACGTTGCAACCGCATTCCATGTGCCTGATCGGGATACCTGCCTCCAGAAGGGCTCCCTCGAACGAGAAGGAACAGCCGATCAGGAATGCGACAAGGTCATCCCTCCAGTACTTCAGGACGTCTGTCGGCTCGTCCTTTAGTACGCCGTTTTCCCATACACGGTATCTTGGAATATCCGTCCTTACATCTGATCCCGGAGCTATGAGTTTAGCCTCGCCGTCGCCGGGCTCTGTTACGTCCAGTATCGGACAGGGTTTGGGATTTCTTTGGGCAAAAACCAGAAAATCGTAAGCCCAGTCTTTGGGCAGCACTATCATATTGGCCTGCACATGGCAGTGTGAAAGACCTGATGTCGGGTGAGTCCATTCACCTTTTCTGATGAGTTCCCTCATCTCCTTCGGTGATGCGTGGCGGTACGGTGCTATATCAAACGGCAGTGTCATCCCAGAACGACCTCCTTCAAATTTGTAACTTTTACGCCGGCAGCTTCAAGTTCTCTGCGGACGGTCTTCGCCATATCGACTGCCTCCGGCGTATCCCCATGCATGCATATCGACTGGGGACGGAAGTTTATGACTGTACCGTCAACAGCCCCGACCGTTCCCTCTGTGACCATACGCACAACACGTTTAGCGGCCTCTTCAACGTCGTGGATGATCGCTCCCGGCTGTGAACGCGGCACCAGAGAACCGTCAGGCATATATCCCCTGTCCGCGAATGCCTCCGCGGCGAATGGCACACCCATCTCTTTTGCAGCGTTCTCAAATTCAGAGTTTGCAAGTCCCATCAGTATAATGTTCTCACCCGAGTCCTTTACTGCACGGGCTATCGCCCTTGCAAGTCCCGGATCCTTCGCAGCCTGGTTGTACATCGCTCCGTGCGGTTTGACATGCTGCAGGGCCAGTCCGTTAGTGCGGCAGAAGGCGCTCAGTGCGCCGATCTGATAGAGACAGTCCGCATACTCCTCTTCGGGAGTACACTTCATGTTCCGGCGTCCGAAACCGACCAGGTCGGGATATCCGGGATGCGCGCCGACTGCAACTCCCTTTGCGGCGCAGTTTTTGATCGTTTTCTTCATTACGAGAGGATCGCCGGCATGAAAACCACATGC
>DCEE01000006.1:0-16727 GCA_002316795.1 Synergistaceae bacterium UBA1037 | reverse complement strand
CTCTCTCCGATGTCACTGTTCAGGTCTATTTTGTACATTTATGCTCACTCCTTGTCACGATATTTCTTCACAGGTTATGTCGTAGCTCTTTCCGTCAATCGTCAGCTTAAAATGCGTCGGGAGAGTTGCAGAAGCAGGCACCGCGGCCTTGGTACCAGAACGTGAAACGTGTGAGGCGCGAAGTTCCTTTACCTTCCGGACCGCATCACTGATCCTCTTCTGTTCATCGGCCCCTTCACATACTTCTGCCTTCCGGAAACGGACTCTGTTTCCCGGCATCTTCTGAACAAGGGCTTCAATAGAAAGCGGTGAGAGCACTCCTATTTTCGTGTAGCCCCCGGTCGTCTGGCGGTCCGCAAGCATTATTATTGGCATCCCATGCCCGGGTATCTGTACCGCTCCAAGCGGTATCGCGTCAGAAACTATGTCCGCACCCTTTTCCGTATGCCCGATCTTCGGACCTTCCAGGCGGCAGCCCATCCTGTCGGATTCCGCGGTGATAGTGTATTCCGACTCAAACAGCAGTTTTTTACCCTCTTCAGTAAACGCGTCCTCCTGGAGACCTGTGATCAACGCAAGAGGCGCTTCCGGATCCTGTGTCAGATGCAGTTCTTCAGGAATATGAAAACCACCCATCCTCTTCCAAAGAGGTGAAGGTTCCCCAACTTTTATGACATCCCCGTTCTTAAGGGCCCGTCCCTCTACTCCGCCGATCTTTGCTCGCATATACGTAGAACGGCTCCCCATCACCGGGATCACATCTATCCCGCCGGCAAAACAAAGATTCCCGCGGCATCCCTTCCCCCTGAGACCTTTAAAAGTTATCACGTCTCCGTCCTTCAGCAGAACAACGTTCCAGGATCCCTCTGCCTTCCCGTTCACACTGAATCCCAGATCCGCCCCGGCGAAGACTGCCGCTCCATCGCCTCTGACTTCTATCTCAGGTCCCAGGAGTGTGACTTCAAGAGCTGCGGCATTTTCCGGGTTTCCAAGCATCGTATTCCCCAGCCTGAGGGCAGGAAGGTCCATCGCTCCCGCTACAGGAACACCGCTCGACTGGTATCCCCAGCGTCCCAGGTCCTGCACGGATGTAAGCATGCCGGTTTTTCTGACGATCAGTTCCATAGTTATTTCGCCTCCGTTATGAGGGGCTTGTATGTCCCTGCAGCCACTTCGGCCTCGATTTTTTTATATTCTTCTTCCGACACCGGAACAAAGCGCACTTCATAGCCTGCCTCTATCAAAGTGGCGCGCGAGGCTTCAGGAGTGAAGAGACGGAGGGGCGTCCGGCCTATCAGCTGCCATCCTCCAGGGCTGTCTATCGGATATATCCCGGTCTGCTTTCCGGCGATCCCTACGCTTCCTCCTTTGATAACAGTGCGCGGGTTTGTCAGCCTGGGCGTGGCTATGCTCTCGTCCATGCCGCCAAGATAGGCAAAGCCCGGCATGAAGCCTATCATGTAGCAGTGGCATACCTTGGCGCTGTGTCTTTTTATTACATCTTCTTCCGATATCCCCGCATGCTCCGCTACGTTTAATATATCCGGACCATACTCTCCGCCATAGCAGACCGGTATCGATATCTCAGTCATTGCCGTTCCGGCATCGGACTTTTTTGATATTGGAGCTTTCCGGGCAACCCTGACAACATCTTCCGCGCTGACCACAGTGGGATCGAAATAGACGGCAAGCGATCTGTATGTCGGAAGGCACTCTATTATCGGAATTTCATTCTGCCCCGTCACATATCTCTTCAAATCCATAACCGCGTCATTGGCTCCCCTGTCGATCTCATCGGCAAATTCCGCGACAACGCAGGATTCACCAGCCGTTAGGTATCTAGGTTCATTTATATATACAGGCACTTAAACCACCCCTTGTTTTCAAAATCAGATGGGAGAGGGCCCCCTCCCATCTGATTGTACATCTTCAGGAAAAAAGTTTTGCTATTCCGGTCAAAGACTTGAAGCCCATCCATGCAGTGAATACGACCATTATCCAGCCCAGCGCTGCCAGAACTTTCGGATGATGATAATCTGCGCCTACGATCTTCTTGTTGAAAGCTGCAAGCAGTGTAACTCCAAGTGATACAGGAAGAATCAGCCCGTTCAGTGAGCCAGCGACTATGAGAAGGGCTACCGGATTTCCCATGGTTGAGAAAACAGCCGTTGAAACGCAGATGAATCCTATTATCCAGTAGCGCGAATGCTGCTCTACTTTTGTAAAAAGCGTCCTGAGGAATGATATTGAGGTATAGGACGCACCAACGACGGAAGTGATAGCCGCGCACCAGAGGATCAGACCAAAGATACGGTAGCCTATCTGTCCGGCTCCGATGAGAAAGGCAGATGCCGGCGGGTTTTTGGGGTCAAGTACCGCTCCCGTGGCAACCACACCCAGTATTGCGAGGAAGAGGAGGTATCTCATGATCCCTGTGATCGAGATGGCCTTAACCGAACCTGAAGATATCTTCGGTAGATTCTCCATACCTGTTATTCCGGCATCGATAATGCGGTGGGCACCAGCAAAGGTTATATATCCGCCCACTGTTCCTCCAACAAGCGTAAGGATCGTCATCCAGTCTATCTTTGACGGAAGGACCGTCTCCTTAAGGGCCATTGCCACCGGCGGCTGGGTTTTGAAGACCATGAAAAGGACCATTGCGATCATTATCACTCCGAGCACCTTTGTAAAGTTGTCCATCGCCTTGCCCATTTCTTTGTTGAGGAAAAGGGCTATGGCTATGACCGCGCTCGCTATGGCGCCGGGCACCAGAGGCACCCCCATCATCACGTTGAGTCCCATCGCCGCTCCGCCGACGTTGCCTATGTTAAAGACAAGCCCGCCAAGCGCGACAAGAAAGGCGAGGAAATAACCCAGTCCCGGAAGGACTTCGTTGGCTACATCCTGTGCGCGCTTGCCTGAAACACCAAGGATGCGCCAGATATTCATCTGCACGATTATGTCAATAAGGATCGAAACCAAAATTGCGAAAGCAAACGCCGCTTTAAGCTTGTCCGTAAAGACAGCTGTCTGTGTAAGGAACCCCGGCCCTATCGCCGAAGTCGCCATCAAAAATGCTGCACCAATAAGAACACTTGCTGCTGAACCCGGATCATTTTTCTTTTCTGCCATAATTGAACACCTCCATAGATTAGTAAGCTATAACGCCTAACCTATTACATGCAAAAAAGTTGCCATAACCGGCAGAAAATATGGATATACCCAAATAAGTTAAAGAAAATCTAATGTAATGAATTTTGGGTAGTTTTATTAGGGAAAAAGTTTATTTCGACGCTGAAAGAAAAGCAATATCTGAAGGTGGATATCCTCTGGGTTTCGAAGAACGTCTATGTTCTGTGCGTTTTTCGCACATCTGTAAAGAATGCACACATTTCTCACTGTTGTGCATATTCAACTATTTGACCTCTGCCTTCCGCAAACCCATTCTTTTTCTGTGGTATGCAACGGTCCTGGTAGGCAGGGAAAGGATCTCACCTATCATACGGTCATTTTTCCCATTTTGATTGAGGTCCCTGATCATTGACCTGAGGTCCTCCACGCTGATGTCAGGTCTTGAAGAGAGTCCCCTGGAAAAAAAAGCCTCCATTCTTATAGTCCTTCCAAAAGCACGGCACCTGGTATTGTTTATCGAACGGAAGACTGTCGAAGTATTGAGTCCAAGCTTTCGCGCGGCATATTCATAAGTCAGCGGGGAAGGCGTCTCTTTCTCGCCTCTGAGATACTCCGACTGGATATCCGAGATCAGAAGGGAAATCCTGATCAGAGTCCTGTATCTCATCCCCAGCCTTATCAGTGCGTATTTTGCTCTGGACCAGAGCGGGGAGATCCATTTTTCTTCAAGAATGTTGTTGATGGTCATAGGCATTTCGTCTAAGTTGTTCTTTATAGATGGCAAGTTCTGCAGCAGAAGTTTCGGGAGAGGGGCTCCCTTATTTATTACAAATTCTATTTCGGGATATACAGGAGATGTGGTCAAAAATCCAGATCCCGGCGATGGGTCCAGTTTTCTGATCCTTTCCAGCGCCTCTTCTGTCTCTTCCCTGGCACACCCCATTTTCTTTGAAAGCTCCGAGATACGGCCTTCTGCAAGCAGCTCATGACCATCCTTCAGTATCGACCACTGAAGGCTTCCCTTAAGACCTGCCCTTTCCAGCTGTATCAGCAGACATTCCCTCAGATCCGATGCAAAGAGTCCAGGCGGATCGACATAGCCCTGAAGTGACGTGATGTAATCGATAGCCTGATTCCTGCTTACACCCATCATTACCGCTATCTCATCCGCTGAAGTGTTCAAATAACCTTTTCCGTCAAGGAACGAAGACCAGAATCCTGCCGACGAAAATGGATGGGGAAGGGTGCCGACTTTGGGACATGTAGCCGTCTGAATGGAGAGGTGTTCTTCAAGGCTCTGCCGAGCAGGGAGAGCGTTTTCATCCAGTTCGTCTATATCCACCGCGCTGCTCTGCCATCCCGGGGGGACAAAACTAAAGAATGGGTTTTCCCCAAGGATGTTCCGGCACTTTTCGGTCAGGTCTTCCAAGGGCACAAAAAGCAGGTTTGCCCCAAGCATTACTTTTGGATCAAGCCTGCCTTTTACACTTAACTTCGGCTTCTGTACAAGCCTGTTGTCAGTCAAGTCCGTGCCTTTGCATCCTTCTTAGGAGTGAGAACCTTGAAATACCCAGTTCAGCTGCGGTCTGGGTCCGGCTTCCCATACACCTTGCCAGGGCGGACTCTATCATTTCACGTTCTATCTTGTCCATCGTTTCGGGAAGAGATCCGCAGCAGAGATGGGCCGCAGGAATGCCTGCTGTGCCTTGCTGCTGCATCTCAAGCATTTCCGCCGGAAGATCCGCAAGGCGCACCGTGCTGTCTGAATTTTCCTTAAGGATGAGTATCCTCTCGATAAGGTTCCTGAGTTCCCTTACGTTGCCCGGCCAAAAATAATTCAGAAAGACGTCTTTTACATCATCTGTAAAGGCGGCTGCGCTCTTGCCAAGCCTTTTGGAGAATTCTGCGAGATAAAAGGAGGCAAGTTCAAGCACGTCTTTGTCCCTCTCCCTCAGAGGAGGTATCGTTATGGGTATGACTGAGATCCTGAAGTAAAGGTCTTTCCTGAACTTCTCTTCCCTTACATATTTCTCGAGATCTATGCATGTGGCACAGATGAGATTGAGGCTCACGTTCTTTTCCTTTGTGCTTCCAAGGGGTCTGAAGGACCTCTGGTCAAGGAACCTGAAGAGCTTGCTCTGAAGGCTGAGGGGCATGTCTCCTATCTCATCCAGAAAAAGTGTACCCTTGTCCGCTATCTCAATAAGTCCCTGCTTGTCGGTATCAGCTCCGGTATAGGCTCCCTTCCGATAGCCGAAGAGCTCTGATTCAAGAAGTGACTCCGGTATCGCAGAACAGTTGAGCGCAACAAAATCACCCTTGCAGTTTGATGCGTGATGGATCATTCTGGCAGCCACCTCTTTGCCAGTTCCGCTTTCACCCTGCAGCAACACTGAAATATCCTGATGCCGGGCTATCTTCAAAATGGTATCCCTGATCCTGTGCATTTCGTTTGAGGAGCCGAGCAGCCGGTTAGGGCCTTCAGAAAGGAGAAATTCTGCCTGATTCCTGAACCTTATCGACTCAATTGCCCTTTCCAGCATGTTTTTTGCCGCATCAAACGGGAAAGGCTTATCCAGATAGTTGTATGCCCCCTCCTGTATAGCTTTCACTACCAGTCTTGAATCACCGAAGGCCGTCATCAGGATGACCTTGCATCTCGGATACTGCTGAAGTATCGCAGGCAGAACCTCTATCCCGTTTCCGTCAGGAAGGCGCTGATCCAGGAATATGACCGCCGGTATCTCGGCTGCGAGAAGATGGTGGAGCTCATTTATCGATTTGACGGCCTTCGCGCTGAAACCGCTCTTTTCAAAAGCCTTTTTGAGCCCGTTCGCAAGATTGACCTCGTCATCAACTATCCATATGTTCATCTGTTCTCACCTCCATAGGCTGAAGGTCGGCACCGCATGGCACATCTTCTGCAAGGGGAATGAAGATATTGAAAATCGTTCCCTCTGAAGAAGTATCCAGTGAAAGTGTCCCCCCAATACCATCAACGATCCTTTGTACGATACTGAGTCCCAATCCGGTCCCATCCTGACGGGTCGTAAAGAAAGGGTCGAATATCCTGTGCTGTATTTCAGCGGGTATTCCCGGGCCTGTGTCGCTGACCCTTACCATTCCAAATTTATTTGTCCCTCGGCCTGTTGCCGAAGAGCCGGTGGCTATTGAAAGGACCTTCTTCCCTCCGGACTCCTGCGATGACATGGACTGGATAGCATTGAGGGAAAGATTCATTATCACATGCTGCAGCATTTCGTTGTCAGCCTGCACCGTAACACCGCTGTCTAACTTACGGGTAATAAGTTCTATTCCCTCTTTTTCCGCCTGAGGCTTCAGCATCGAAATGCACCATGGGAGAACGTCGTCCAGCAGGACCTTTGCCATCATTGGCTGCCTTGGCCTTACGAACGAGAGGAGTTGGGTCACTGTCCTGTTCAGCCTGTCTATCTCATGGTCAAGTATGGAAATATATTCCTTTGCATCGGAAATATCATTTTCCGCGTCCGATCCCCGGCTGTCTGAAACAACATCCAGCTCCATGCGCAAAAGATCCAGCTGTATCCTTATGCTTGCAAGAGGATTTCTTATTTCATGCGACAGGCCCGAGATCATCTCACCAAGCGCCGCCAGCCTGTCCATCCTGCTTACCTGCCTTTGGACCTCTTTCCATCTTTCCAGTTCACTTGCCATCTCATTAAAGCTGTCTGTAAGCTCATGGAATTCGTAGGGACTCAGCGCGTTGTGCCTTATTTTCACACGGCTTCCCTGTGCGATCTGCCTGCATCCCCAGGCGAGGCGCCTTAGAGGGCGGGTCAGCATATAAGATAAGAGCACTGCCAGTTCCACAGCTGCAATAAGGCCGAGCAGGCCTACAAGCATAAGATATCTTTCCTCTTCAACAAGAGCAATGATTATGCTTTTGGGGTCGAGATTGAATCCGAGCATCTCGCCTCCGTTATTGATCACCAGCTCAGGTTTTTCATCCGGCAGGGATTCCCTCCAGAAAGGTCCCAGCTGTCCCATCACGATCTCTTTTGGAAGAGAATATTTCCTTTCATCGTATATTACAGATAACTCTCTGCCGAATTCACCGGCAGTCTTTTTTTTCTCGGCATAACTCTGGTGAAGCCTGGCACCCAGCGTAAGCGCTACCATTGAGATAGCCAGTGACATGAAGATCCATTTCATCAGGGTCTCAAGGCTGTATTTGTTCAGCATGGCTTCCCTGTCTTTCCTGATAAGTAATTTCGCTGTCCATTTCCAGCGAGGAGCATTTGAACATTTTAAAGAGAAGTGCCTCCAGCATCAAAACAGCAAGCATGGCATTCTCGGGGCTGATCTCAGCGGCAAAGACAAAAAAACACTGGACCGAAAGTGCTGTACTCAAAACAAAGAACAGTTTTTCCTTTATTATCCAGGAGGGTAAAAAAAGCGGAAAGAAAAAACAGATAGCCACAAGTGTCCAACTTATACGTCCGAGCATCAGATAACCGGGCAGTCCGGCATGGGAAAGAAACAGCGCAGCCGAAGCGATGACTGTTATGGCTATTCTGTTTATCACAAGAAACCTGTCTTCATAATATTCGAGACTGTCTGTGCTGCCTTCTTCCATTTTGATCGGGAAAAGATCATAGCATAAGGAGCAGGCTGCCAGCAAAAGCTGCGAATTTGCAGTACTGACTGCCGCGGCAATTACCCCGACAAGAAGGGCTGCACTGGCAAATGGCGGCAGAAACTGCCCCAGTTTCGCGAATGAAAGGGTTTCCTCAAGGTTTGTGATGACGGGATAATAAGACCTGCAAACCAAAATGAAAAAAGTCACGCATATATATATCCATCCCACTATGAACGGAGACGCAGCTATGGTCTTATATGCATCCTTTTCAGTGCGGCATGCCAGTATTCTGACTGCGTACTGGGGGTTTCCTGCTACTCCGAGTCCCCATGAGAGCATTATGGCAAAAACAGAAAAAATCTCAGAATAACTCAATGATTTCACCGTATCCAGATGGTCTTTCATCAACAAAACGTCTGCCGCTGCGTTCAGAGAAAAACCCGAAGGCATGGAAAATGCCGCCGCCGCCGTCACTCCCAGGATTATTAGGAAAAGGTTGAGAATATCGCTCCTAACAACAGAGATATATCCCCCGAAAGTCGTGTAAAGCACGAAGAGGTATATGAGGGAAGTAGAAGTGAAGCCTGAAGGTATATCGAGCATGTATGAGACTATTATACCGAATGCCCTGAACTGGATCACCAGATATAAGGTGTACAAAAATATCATCGTAAGCGCAACGAGTTTCCGGACCCTTATGTCTCCGTATGTTTTTTCAAGCCATTCGGGAAGAGAGAGGACACGCTTGAGCCTGAGCCTTTTGACTATGAACGGGAAAAACAGCAGCCCAAGTATCCATCCGTTGACGGAGGCAAGAAACGCAACATAACCATCGCTGTAGAGCCACATGCTGTATCCTACCAAAGAGAGCGGACTCATCCACGTGGCACAGAAGGTCGCTGTGGTAGGGAAAGAGGAGAATCTGCGACCCCCCAGATAAAAAGAAAGCCGTGTTTCTTTCCAGGCAAAAGACTGTCCCGTGATCAGAATTATTGAGATCGTATATGCTCCGAAAGCAAGCAGGTAGTATATCAGCGGCGACATCAGCAGCAAAATGCTCCTGTCAGGATCTGCTTTTCTTTCGCCCGGAAATAAGGAACGCTATAATACCGGGAGAAATTACAAGCACTACAAAGGTTAGCCAACTAAAAAAAATGAGACTCATAGCATCCTCTCCCAAACCTATTTATAAAACCTGATAAAAGGTCAACTGGTCTGAACCGCCTCAATGTAGTAACATATAAGGAGTTCGGAACGGATATTTTATACGGAGGCAGTGACATTATGGCAAAACAACAACCCGAAGGCGTCTACCTTTATATCGATGACAGCGGTTCAAGGTTCATTGCAGTAGTTGACGCGTTTGGCGTTGCAAATATGCTGCCGTGGAAACAGCCCGGAGAGTTCAGCAGTATCCAGGAAAAGAGCTGGAACCTCCAGGGAGAGTTCATCAGACTGAAAATATCCGACTGAAGGAAGATCCAACTCTTTCCCAGGCAAAACGCAGATCAACGATGCATGCTATGTTAGAATAAAATCCGCCCGGATAATTTCCGGGCTTTTTTCATCTCGATAAGGACGTCCGGTGTTATCCCCAAGATCTTCTTCAGATATTAAGGCTAAAGTCTGAAATCTTTCGAAACCACTCTTTTGCCTCTGCTGCATCCTTTTCATACCCGCCGCGCCCCATCAGGCCGTAAGTGTATTTCTTCCCCTGCTCGACACCGGGCTGGTCAAAGGGGTCTATATCCATCATCTTTCCGGTCATTGCTGTCATAAACTCGTAATAGAATATCAGGGCGCCAAGTGTCAGAGCATCCATCTTTCGCATTTCTATCCATACCAGCGGACGTCCCGCCTTTACAATGGCCGCAGCGGTGCTCATTGCTTCAAGTCCGAGCATTTCGCCTATCTCGGAGTTGTCAAGGTAGGAGAGGAGACTCAGCGCCTCGCAGTCCACCGGTGGAACACATATCTTATCTCCGTGGTCTTTAATATTGATTATAGTGAAAAATTTGTCGTCGGGGCCCTCTGTGTAGAGCTGTACCTGTGAATGCTGGTCTGTCGCCCCAAGCGCTCTTACGGGCGTTGTTCCCCTGCCCTCTTTTCCAAGGCTTTCGCCCCAAAGCTGGGCGAACCACTCCGCGAAAAAGGCCATCCTGCTGGAATAGGGCATAATTACTGCCATGGGCCTTCCCATTTTTTCGTGGTAATAATGCAAAGATGAAGCCAGCCATGCCGGATTGCTCTCTATGGAGGTATTTTCAAGAAGTATCTTTTTCATAATGCCAGCGCCCTTCAGAAGGGCGTCTATATCGATGCCAACTGCCGCAGCGCTGATAAGTCCTGCTGCGGATAGGACAGAGTACCTTCCTCCCACTGAGGCGGGAAGGTCCATCACCTTGCACCCCGAGCTTCCCGCGAACGAGCGGAATATGCCCTTTTCCGGGTCGGTTATCACAAGTATGTCATCGTCGGCCCTGCCTCTGAGTATGGTCATTTCATTCCTGAACCACAGGAACTGGGACATGGTCTCAGCCGTTGCACCGGATTTGCTTACCCCCACCAGTGCAACTCTTCCGCCCTTCACTTCTTCCCATATGGCGCGGGCCTTTGTCGGGTCCGGGTTGTCGGCAAGATGGAATTTGGGCTTCGCCCCCCCACGGTTATAATAGTCGCCAAGCAGGGTCTGGTTCAGCATCAGGTTTCCCAGTGCAGAGCCGCCTATGCCGACATGGATGATCGAGTCATAGCCTTTCAGCCATTCTGCAGTTTTTTTGATCTCTGTCGTATCTGTCTCCGGAAGGTCCATCCATCCATGACCTTCAGTTACTGAAGGGGTCACTTTAAGCCATTCGGCGGCTTCGGCACAGGCTCCTTCGTTTCTCTTTTTGAAATCCTCAAAAGAGGGGCCGCAGCAGCCCAAAGCCCCTCCGAAATTATACGATATCGACAGCTTTTCCATGAAAGCACTCCCTTTTGGGGCCAGTATTGTCTTTATTTCAGCAGCCCGGCTTCTTTAAGCGCATCGTTGATCTTAAGCTGATCAAAACCTACTATGTACTTTTCTCCGACCTGTATCACAGGAACTCCCATCTGTCTCGTCTTTTTGACGAGCTCCATCGCGGCAGCCTTGTCACCGGCCACGTTTATCACATCATATTCGACGTTGAGCGACGAAAGATACTCCTTCGCCTTATCACACCAAGGACAGGTATTTGTAGAGAATACTTTCACTTCCATGTTCTCACACTTCCTCTCTTATATTAGCCCCCAAAGCGTTACAAATAATTATAACGCCAATCTCACCGATTATTTAGAAGAGGAAGGTAATTTAATCCTTCCCCGAAGATTATCCCGAACCATTGTTGCATTATTTCTCTTTTGGGTGGTTTGTTTTTGTCCGCTTTTAGATGTTGCAATTATTCACAAATTGAGATAGATTTAACGGCGTCTGTTTATAAATTTACAAAATAGAGTTTTTTTAAAGAAACTTTAGAGGAGGTACGTTATGTTCAAAATCGTTTCTAAACAAAAGATCGCACCCAAAGAATTTGACATCTGGGTAGAGGCCGCGCGTATTGCAAAGCACGCTAAGGCCGGCCAGTTCGTCGTTCTTCGCGTTGACGACCACGGAGAGAGGATCCCTCTCACGATAGCTGACTATGACAAGGAAAAGGGGCTTATCCGCCTCATATTCCAGGTAGTCGGCAAGACTACGGCTGCAATGTCATGCCTCAACGTCGGCGACTGTATCAAAGACATCTCCGGTCCGCTCGGGACACCCAGCGAGGTAGAAAAATACGGAACAGTCCTCATGATCGGCGGCGGGGTCGGCATCGCCGCGCTCTACCCTATCATCAAGGAACTCAAAATGGCCGGGAACAAGGTCATAACGATCCTTGGCGGACGTACCTCCGAACTGGTGATAATGAAGGAAGAATGCGCTGAATACTCCGACGAACTCATCATCACCACCGATGACGGTTCAGAGGGCATGAAGGGCGTCGTTACAGAGGCCATGAAAATGGTGGTCGAGCGCGGCGAGAAGATCGATCGCTGCTGGTGCATAGGACCTTCGATAATGATGAAGTTCGGTACAAAGGCGGCAAAGGAACTGGGTCTTCCCATAATAGTATCCCTCAACCCACTGATGGTAGACGGCACAGGAATGTGCGGATGCTGCCGCGTGACCGTAGACAACAAGATCTTCTTCGCATGTGTTGACGGACCTGAGTTCGACGGGCACAAGGTCAACTGGGACGAATTCATGAGCCGTCTGCGCCAGTATAAGGACGAAGAAAAGATCTCCATGGACAAATTTGAAGCTGAAGTAGGTGGACCGTCATGGCAGTAACATTTTCCAAGTGGAAGACCCCGATAAAGGAACAGGATCCGGGGGTACGCAGAAGCAATTTCGGAGAGGTATGCCTCGGCTACTCGGTCAAGGAAGGCATGAAGGAATCAGAACGTTGCCTTCAGTGCAAGACGAAACCATGTGTGGCAGGATGTCCTGTAGCAATAGACATCCCAGGGTTCATCAAATGTATCAGGGACGGAGATATGGCAGGGGCGGCCGAGGTTCTGGACAAGTATACGAACCTTCCTGCCGTCTGCGGGCGCGTATGTCCGCAGGAGACACAGTGCGAGGAGCTTTGCACCGTAGGTAAGATGCCCGGTTTTGAGCCCGTCGCCATTGGAAAACTTGAGCGTCTGGTCGCGGACTGGAAGTACGCACAGGAAAAGGCAAAAACAGCAAACGCTCCCGTCTCGGCCAAAGGCAAAGTAGCCGTGGTCGGCTCCGGTCCCTCCGGCCTCACCGTAGCTGGCGATCTCGCCAAGAAGGGCTATGAAGTTACTATTTTTGAAGCACTCCATGCGGCCGGAGGAGTCCTCATCTATGGGATCCCCGAATTCCGTCTTCCAAAGAGCATAGTAAAGATGGAGATCGAAGCGATGCAGGATCTTGGTGTTAAGATCGAGTGCAACGCAGTCGTCGGGAAGAACATTACAATGCAGGAGATCATGGAAGAGTTCGACGCATGCTATATCGCAGTCGGAGCAGGCGCACCGCACTTCCAGGGCGTTCCGGGCACAACGCTCAACGGTGTCTACTCGGCCAGCGAATACCTTACAAGGATCAACCTCATGCACGGCTATGAGTTTCCCAATTTCGACACCCCGACCAAAAAGTTCAGAAAGGTCGTAGTGATAGGCGGAGGAAACGTTGCCATGGATGCGGCCCGCTCGGCAAAGAGGCTAGGTGCCGACGAAGTCACGATCGTATACAGGCGTTCCCTTAAGGAACTGCCTGCACGTATAGAAGAGTATCACCACGCGGTCGAAGAGGGGATCATCTTCAAGTGGCTGACGAACCCCACAGAGTATGTAAATAACGGCGAAGGCCAGCTTTGTGGAGTTAAGTGCATACAGATGGAGCTTGGAGAGCCTGACGCCTCCGGACGCAGGCGTCCCGTACCGGTCGAGGGAAGCGATTTCTTCATCGAAGCTGACTGTGCTATCGAGGCTATCGGACAGGGATCGAACAAGGTCCTTCTCTCAACGTTCCCCGAGATGAAGCTCAACAAGTGGGGATACATCGAAGCAGACCCGAAGACCGGCGCCACATCGGTGCCAGGAGTCTACGCCGGCGGAGACATAGTGACCGGAGCTGCCACCGTCATCCTTGCTATGGGTGCCGGCAAAGATGCTGCCGAGGCTATCGACAAGTACATCACTGAGAAAAAATCAAAGTAAGGATAGGATAGTATCTCCTTTGTAGAAAATGCCGGACACTCCGAAAAGGAGGTCCGGCATTTTCTTATATCTGCTGCTTTGGGCACTTCCAGAGCGGCATCCAGCATAAAAACTGTACGGCGGAAGATGTGACAAGCACGAACATGCCTATCAGCCTGAAGGCTCCTGCAGCTCCAAAAAGGGGAGAGATAAAACCGAAGATCAGCGGTGTGATGACCCAGCCCAGATCTATCGCAAGAAGAAGAGAACCGGTAGCCTTCGGGTGATACTCTATTGAGAGCAGGTCGCCTATGATCGAGAGGTCGGTGGGAAAGCCCGCTCCTATGCCAAGGCCGAAGAGAAGACCGAATAGAACGAATGATACCCAGCTGGAACTGAAGGAAAGCCCCAACATTGAGAGGCCCATCAGCCCTGCGGCGGGAGCGGCAAGAAGGATCCTGGGGATCGTATCCATAGTCCTGAACCCGACCGTCCTTATTATCACAGCAGCTACTGCGACTGAGATCATGAACCACGAGACCGGGACTCCCCTGTCTTCTGCCAGCGCCGCGGCACAGAGAGTCGCCCCGTCCGCAAGGGACATAAGAAATGCCGTCAGGTAAAGCGGCTTCACCCCGGGGCGGCAGAGCATGTTCCAGTAGGTGCCCCATACCGGTTTTTCGTCTGTCTCTCCTGAAATATCCCTTATTCTGACGCTTATCGCAAGACAGATCAGCGCCACTGCGACAGGCAGCCATAGATAAAGATCTGTATGGCTCCTTTTCAGCAAAAATTCCGAAAGAGGGACTACTGTAGCCATCGGCAGCATAGAACCGGTCGTGAATAGAGCAAAGCCGATCCCCCTGGATTTCGCGTCCATTATCATAGACTGGTAGGCTACCGTAGCTACGATGAAGATGCTTGCGCTTATACCGGATATCGCCCTGAAGAATAGGAGCAGGGTGGGCTGTGAAAGTGAAAGCGATATGCCGGCGGCTGTCACCGCAGAAAGAAGCGAACTCCACATAAGGGCCCTACGAATCCCAAGCCTCTCCATCGTCCAGCTTCCAAGCGGCCTGCATATTATCATAGCCATGTAAAATATGCTGAGGAAGAGCCCGACCGCCCTGGGCGACGCTCCTGAAGCACCGTAGAAGGGGCCGAATACAAAATATACGTTTGAGAGGCAGTTTATCCCATAATATGCCAGAAATACCAGCAGTACCTGCTTTGATATTTTCATTTACGATGCATCCCCCGTTGTTACTGTTGCTTCTGATCTCCAAAACCCTGTTACCGGAAATAATAAAAGAGATTTCCGGGAGGGTCAACATAAAAGAGCGGGATCCGGGGACGCTTCTGAAACGTCACGGATCCCGCGCATATTTTTTCTGACGGGACTATGCCCAGTAGGTCCTTACTCTTCCTCTTCCACGCGCTCCTTCTCGGCAGC
Organism: Synergistaceae bacterium UBA1037; assembly: GCA_002316795.1. Taxonomy (GTDB): domain Bacteria; phylum Synergistota; class Synergistia; order Synergistales; family Synergistaceae; genus Caenicola; species Caenicola nitritireducens. The sequence goes on along the minus strand of DCEE01000006.1, from coordinate 1,782 downwards.
CTCAATGACCTTTCTTGCTATTTCACCCGGGACTTCTTCATAATGTGAATATTCCATCGTGAAGGTGCCTCTTCCTGACGTCATCGAACGGAGGATTATGGCATAGCGGAACATTTCAGACAGAGGACACTGGGCCTTTACGATCTGAAGCTTGCCTTCGCTGTCGATACCCATGATGCGGCCGCGACGGCTGTTAAAGTCCCCCATAACGTCTCCGAGGCATTCCTCGGGGACCTTAACCTCGACGTTCATTACCGGTTCCATCAGGACAGGCATCGCATCCGCCATGGCCTTCTTGAAGGCTAGGGACGCAGCTATCTTGAATGCCATTTCCGAAGAGTCAACGTCGTGGTATGAACCGTCGTATATGGCGCATGAGAAGTCTGTTGTCGGGTATCCGGCCAGGAAACCTCTCTGAGCGGCTTCCCTGAGTCCCTTTTCAGCCGCGGGGATGTAGTTTTTCGGGACCACTCCGCCGACCACCCTGTCTATGAACTCAATTCCTGAGTTCTTCTCAAGCGGGGCAAGCTCAAACCATACATCTCCGTACTGGCCGCGTCCGCCTGACTGCTTCTTGTGCTTTCCCTGTGCGCGGGCGGTCTTCTTTATGGTCTCCCTGTACGGGACTTTCGGAGTGCGGGTCTCAAGGTCTACCTTATAGCGTTCCTTGATTTTTGAGAGCATTATGTCCAGGTGCATATCTCCCATTCCCGAGAGGACTGCGTCGTTCGTCTCCGGGTTCTTGACAAATGAAAGTGTCCTGTCTTCCTTGAGGGTCTTGGCGATGGCAGTACCGAGCTTGTCTTCGTCAGCGCGGCTCTTGGGCAGCACCGCAACACTGTAAACAGGCTGCGGGAACTGTATCGGGCGGAATTTCAGCACTTCGCCCTTAGTTCCGAGCGTATCTCCGGCTGTCGTGCTTTCAAGCTTCGGAATGGCAACTATGTCACCAAGCACGATCTCTTTTTCCTCGGTGCTCTCCTTGCCTTTCATAAAGCGGAAGGAGCTGATCCTCTCCTCTTCGCCCTCCGTAACATTGAAAACCGTCTGGTCGCTTGTGAGGGTCCCAGAGAAGACCTTCACGAAGGAGAGCTTGCCCACGTAGGGGTCGACCATTACCTTGAATACAAAGCCAAGGAAAGGTCCCTTTTCATCGGGAGCGATCTTAACGGCCTCTTCTCCCCTAAGTGCGGCCCTGTTGAGCATGTCCTTCGGCGATGGCATGTAGTCGGCTACCATGTCCATAACCTGATAAACTCCGATGTTGCCCGTACCTGATCCGGGAATTATCGGGAATATGGACCTGGAGCAGACGGCTTTGCGAAGGACTCCCTGCAGTTCATCAACTGAGATCTCCTCCCCATCAAGGTAGCGCATCATCATCTCATCGTCCGCTTCAACTGCCCTCTCAACCAGTGTTTCGCGGGCTGAGGAAACTGCGTCGGCCATGTCGGCAGGAACATCGCCTTCCGTAAAGTCCTTGCTTCCGTCGCCCTTGTACATATATGATTTTCCGGTAAGTACGTTTACCAGCCCTTTGAAGTTAAGCTCGCTCCCTATAGGAAGATAGAGCGGTACCGCCCTGTCGGAGATGTTTTCCTGTATATCGCTGACCACGCTGTCAAAATCGGCGTTTTCGCGGTCAAGCTTGCTAATGAAAAAGATAGCGGGGGTTTCAAAATTCTCTGCAAAAGCCCACACGCTCTGAGTCTGGACCTCTACGCCGGCAGTGGCGTTTACAAGGACGAGTGCGCCGTCTGAGACTCTCATCGCGCAGCGCTG
>DCEE01000013.1:20019-36015 GCA_002316795.1 Synergistaceae bacterium UBA1037 | reverse complement strand
TTGCCATAATCTTTTTGCCGAAGCCTGTAATTACAGGGAAGTAGCCCTTCAGTTCCTCGTCCAGTACGGGATCTCCCGTATCTGCTATAAGGGACTTTCCGAAAAGGGCAGACATCTTTGAAGCGTTGGCGATGACCATTATGTTTTCTCTTGGGATCATCCTTATTACGTCAGGGCTGAGCTGCTGGTTGCCCCTTCCGAATATATGGCCCTGTCCCCCGATGACTGTTATTACAAGATGGCGTTTTTCTTTTTCAAAACCTGAAAGTGCGCCTCTGATCTCCTTCTCTGTCATGTCTTTTCCTGCAATTGCCCTGTTTACTGCAGCATCCACTCCAAGCAGCGTGCCCTCTGCGTTAAGGTTCTCTTTTATCGAGTATGTAGTGCTTCCCGACCCTATCAGATATATTTCATCTTCGCGCATGTTTTTGATCACATAGGCTGCGATATCAAGCCTTTCCGAATCATCAGAGGACAGGCTTCCTGATTTCCTGTCCTGCATGAACTCCCTGTCATCCGGGACTTTCATATATCCATAAAGCTGTGCTCTGACTATGTTGTTTCGGAAAGCATCCTCATCAAGGTCCATTACCTCCGCAAGAACGAATCTGTTGACCTTGCCCTGAAGAATATTCTTTACCATCATGCCGGCATCCTTCGGCCTTTTGGCGTAGACGGCCGAATGTATCTTCACTCCTGCAGGTATGCCTATCACCGGAACGGTCTCTCCGACCACAGAGCATATGTCACGTGCAGTTCCGTCACCGCCTGCAAAAACTATTACTTCGGCCCCTGCTTCAAGCATGAGGGATACTGCTCTTTTAGTATCATCAGCGGTCGTTTTTTGTATGGGATCAAATACTATCTCAGGTTTTAAACCGTTTTCAGAGAGAATCTTTCCCCCCATCTCGCCCGCAGGAGCATATAAATGATGATCTGAAGCGGCTTCCCTGAATATGGCAAGAGCGGACCAAGCACGCTTTTCAGCCTCCGGGACCGCACCAAGCTCAATGGCCCGACGGAGAATATCTTCTCCGTCGGTGCCTTTGAGAGCAACTTTTCCTCCCATTCCTGCAACAGGGTTGATGAGGAAGCCGATCTTCATTTTATTTAGGCTCGAAGTAACCCTTGAACTTCCTGTTGTAAGAGCGCCAGGTTATTGAATATTTCGCCGGATCGTCGAAGTAGTCGTGGTCGATGTGGTGTACCGTGCTGTCTGACGGCGCGTGTCTGACCGCTTCGGGTTCCTCGTAACACATCCTGGATATCTCTTCAAGGACTGCGCAGTAGTCGTCGATGTCCTTTTTGGAATAGGATTCGCTTGGCTCGATCGTGAAGGGTTCCGGGATGACGAACGGCTCATGGCTGGACCAGTAGTGGGTCCCGAAATCCGCTATGCAGCGCTGTACGTCCGCGGTCCCGAACCCCGTATCCTCCTTGAGTTTCTCCCAGCTGTAACGGACCTGCTCTATGCGGGAGGGATGGTTCGGGAAGCTCATCGAAGCCCCCTTTATGGCAAGGATCTTCTTCATGCAGTAGTTGTTGTTCAGGATCGCGACCCGTGAGACTTCCTCAAGGCCTTTGGCACCAAGGGTCATTATCCACGAATAGGCCTTCAGCACGACAGGAATGACGCCCCAGAAGGATTTTATCTTCCCGCATGATTTGGGCAGGTCGAAGTCGAGGTAGTATCCCTTTTCAGGAGAGTACTCAACAAGCGGGACGGGCATGTAGGGACGGAGCTCTTTCCTGGCCGCCACCATCCCGGTCGCAGGGCCGCCGCATCCGTGGGGGGCCGAGAAGGTCTTGTGGAGATTGAAGAACGACATGTCAAAGTCTGCTTCCGCAGTCCTTGTGATCCCCAGCAGACCGTTCGCGTTGGCCTGGTCATAACAGCAGAGGACTCCCTTTTCATGGGCAAGTCTTGTGAACTCTTTTATCCTGACGTTGAAAATGCCGGTGTCTTCGGGGTTGGTGAAGAAGATAGCGGCCGTCCTGTCCGAAAGGGCTGCTTTGAAGGCCTCGATATCGGGATATCCATTAGAATCGGGCTGTATGATAGTCACCTTGTATCCCTTGACTATCGGTACAGCTGCGTCTGCCGGGTGTGAAAAGAGGGTAGTTATCACTTCATCGCGTTTCGCCTCTTCACCCCTGTCACGCCAGTATGCCCTAACGACCGAAGCAAGAGCCAGCACTCCGTGGGACCCGCCGCCGGGCTGGACACTGAATACGTCAAGTCCGGAGATCGACTTAAAAAGCTCTCCCGTTTTGTACATGATCTCAAGTATGCCCTGAGCTGTCTTTGCAGGCTGAAGCGGATGCATGTGCAGCATCTTGGGTGATCCGGCAAGACGTTCGTGTACCTTGGGGCTGTACTTCATCGTGCACGTTCCCTGGCCTATGTCGATGTTTCCGTCAACTCCGATATTCCCCTGCGATAGGTGGTTATAGTGCCTAACAAGCTGAAGCTGGGCGATCTCGGGAAGATTTGCCATATCCTCCCTTACCATTCCTTTGGGAAGTGTCCCAAGGACATCTTCTTTTGAAACGCAGTCGCAGCACAGCCCCGGAACAAGAACTGCACGCTGTCCGGGTTCGCTGAGTTCGTATATTATCGGTTCGTTCCACCTTGCCTGGCGGAATCTTTTCATTCTGGTCAAGCTGTCCATCAGTGGTCCCTCCTTATTCCAGTATCCCGTTCAGCGCATCCGCGACGGCCCTGATGTCTTCCATCGAAGTCTGCTCCGTAACGCAGAGAAGAGCGCATCCTTCAAGTTCCGGGAAGGACCTGCCGAGGTCATAACCGCCAAGTATCCCCTTCTCAAGAAGCTTCTCGTTTATCTCGCAAACTTTCCTGCCGGTGCCGCTGAAATCAACGACTACCTCCTGGAAGGGTGTTCCCGAGAAGCGGTCGAGTTTTATACCCCTGACCTTTCCAAGAACTTTTTTCAGGCATATCTGGCGCTGCAATACGGCCTCCCCCAGCTCCTTCATGCCCTGAGGGCCCATAGAAGCAAGATAGACGCCGGCTGCTATGCCCCAGAGGGCTGAGTGTGTGCCGACAAATTCCTTGGCGCTGTCCCTGTTTGCAAAGGAGGTACGCTCCCAAAGGACATCGCCGAAACCCCACTCGCCTTCGCTCGTGGGCGCTATCCCAAAGAGCCTCGAGGGATATTCCTCTATGATCTCGGGTTTTTCGTTCGTTGCGACAAAACCTGCGACTCCGCCCCCGTAGTTCATGTGGATGCCGAGAGGCTGGATATCACCGCAGGCTATGTCTGCCCCGTAGCGGCTCGGAGGTGTGAGCACACCGAGTGTGGAGGGCTCCACATATGCGATCATCATTGCTCCCGCCTTATGCGCCATATCAGCGATCTCCTGGGCCTTTTCCTCTATGATCCCAAAGAAATTGGGGTTCATGATGAGTACTGCCGCTGCCTTGTCCGTAAGCTTCGCCTTCAGGCTGTCGAGGCAGATGCGTCCTGTTTTCGCGTTGTAGTCAACATAGGAGATCTTCACATCCGGCTGCAGATAAGTCTCGACTACCTTAAGCACATCTGGGTTGAGGTTCCTCGGGATGAGTACCTCTTTTCTCTTAGTTATCCTTGTTGCCATCCTGAGTGCTGTGCCACATGCCTGGCTTCCGTCGTAGTTCGGGACGTTGCAGACGTCAAAATCAAGCAGCTCAGCCATCATTGACTGATATTCAAAGAGTGCGTGGAAACGGCCGTGATCCTCATAAGGCTCACCGGCATAAGCCGTCAGGAACTCGGACCTGTTGATGACCTCATCGACGACTGCCGGCACATAACGGTTGTAGCAGCCTGCTCCAAGGAAACAGCGAAGCTCTTCCGCCGTCTTGTTTTTGTTCATGATCCCGCTCACATGCCTGTAAAGACCAGCTTCGTCACCGTAAGGCTCAGGAAGCTCCATCGGCTCCTTCATCCGGACCTCTTCCGGAATATCCGCGATAAGATCCTCGATCGCTCCGACCCCGATAAACTTCAGCATCTCCTCCTGTACCTCAGGCAAAGAGTTCGGAATATACGGGTAAACCCTCTTCCCCATAAAAATTACCCCCCAAATCAAAAATATTTAAAAAATCTTCCCAATTTTTAATATTTTTTATGTTTCCCCAACCCCGCCGGTAAAACGGCGATTAGATGGGGCAGATGCGATGTGGCTGGTTGGCGCCCATACCGGAGGCGTATATCTGATACGTCGAGGATCGAACGCCAGCCTGCCACGAAGTAGATGCCCCATATATTCGCCGTTTAACCAAAACGGCGATTAGACGTGCCAGATACGAAGTGATTGGTCGGCGTTCGCACCGGAGGCGTATATCTGATACGTCGAGGATCGAACGCCGGCCGGTCACAAAGTAGATGGCGCGTATAATCGCCGTTTTAAGCTATGCCCCCGCCATCGACGACTAAGCTGGAGCCAGTCACCCATGGTGCCATATCGCTGCAAAGGAAGAAAACACACATCGCCACGTCCAAGGGTGCGCCCAGCCTGGCCATAGGCCGCTGCGCGCAATCTTCCTTATACTTTTCGTCATACACCCCGCCAAGCTGCTCGCACTCGCTCTTCAGCATCGGCGTATCTATATCCCCCGGGCAGACGCAGTTTACATTAATATTGTCGGGACCATGGTCGATAGCCATTGCCCTTGTCATGTTCCAGACTCCGCCCTTCGCAGCGCAGTAGGAGACGGCGTGGTCTCCGCCTTTGAGGGCCCATCCCGAACCGATATTTACGATCTTTCCTCCGCCGGCTTTTTTCATGTAGGGTACGACATGTTTGCTCATCAGGAATACACTCTTGAGAGTAACATTCAGCGCGAGGTCCCAGTCCGCCTCGGAAAGTGTTTCCACTGTGTGGCGGCGGGCAACACCCGCGCAGTTGACAAGTATGTCGATCCTTCCGAATTTCTCAACAACGGCGTCAACCAGAGTTTTGCAGTCGGATTCTTTTGTGACGTCGCATTTTATGAAAACGGCATTGTTGCCGGCAGAGGCTATTTCACTTTGGACACATTTTGCAAGCTCTTCGTTGATGTCAGCCATCACCACGGTTATGCCCGCATCCGCAAAAAACTTTGAGATGCCGGCGCCTATACCTGATGCAGCACCTGTGACGACTGCGGTCTTACCCTTCATATTACAGAGTTTATTGAGATCCAGCACAGAGACCACTCCTCTAATATATGAAATTTTCCTGTTATGGTATACAATGCATACATGCTTTAATTCTTTATATATGATACTCTTTTTTATGTCAAGTATTTTGCTTGCACAATAAGGTACAACTGTATATATTTGTTACCATACGGAAATCAAGTGGGGATGATCAGATGGCGAGAAGCAACACTCCCGGAAAAACATCGGCGGATCATGTGTACGAAGGCATCCGCAGGGGCATTTTTGACAAGACTCTGAGAAGCGGACAGAGGCTTCCCGAGATATCGATAGCCAAGGATTATAACGTCAGCAGGACGCCCGTCAGGGAAGCGCTGCGAAGGCTGGAGAACGAGGGGCTTGTCCAGATCGTCCCGGGATGGGGCGCTTGCCTGGCGTCCCCTACAAAACAGGAGATAATAGACACCTACGAAGTCAGGGGCAACCTTGAGGTAATGGCCATCAGAAAGGCAGCACGCCTCATCACCCCCCTTCAGATTTGTATGCTCCAGGAACAGATAGACAACGAAAGAAAAGCCTTTGAGAAAAAAGACCTTGAGCTGTACATGAACGTTAATGATGCATTCCACCTGATCATTGCCGAGTCTTCCGGCAACAGCACGCTGGCCGGATATGTAAAGAACATCCTCTCAAGGACCTATGTCCAGACGATATTCTTCGAATCATTCTTCAACTTCGCAGACAATCCAAGCCTCGAAGAGCACATCAGGCTCATGGAAGCCCTGAAGGAGCATGACGAAGCCAAATGTGTGAAATTGATGCAGGAACACATACGACTTGCGATGGAGGCGCTGAGACAGTAGGTGCGGCGGGGACATACCGCGCTGAGTAATTGCTGAGCGGTTGTAAAAGCAGCCGGCAAGGGCACCGGCGGTGAAATTGCAGTGTCTACGCTGCGGTGAATTTGCTCGCTTCGCATCGCGGAGAATTTGCCTGACTTCGTCAGGCGGAGAATTCAAGATTTATGATCTAAGGGCCAATTCACCACTGAATGGTCCATTCAGCAAATTCTCCGGCGGACGACCTCGCCGCCAGCTTTGCTAAGTTAGCGCCACGAGATGCCCCAATTGCAGTAATTGGGATCTAGAGCAAGTGATAACGACGCAACGCGCAGCGGAGCCTTCCGAAGGCGTATTGGACATACGTCGAAGGAAGGCTCCGCAAGCTTTGCTAAGTTAGCGCTGCTATAGATCCCAATTACTAGAAGGCGTCTTTACCTTTGGCAGTAATAAACGCATCGATGGGGTTGACGTTCTTCTCCTTGTGCGTCTGTCTCCATGTCTTTATCGGCATTCCCCAGATCTTGATGAATCCTACAGAGGCTGACTGGTCAAATATGTCGCCGGACGAATATGTGGCAAGGGCTTTATTGTAGACGGAGCTCTCGGACTTCATTCCGTTGACAATGCCGTTGCCCTTGTAGAACTTCATCCTCACTGTCCCGTTGACGGCCTTCTGAGTGCTGTCCATGAATGCCTGGACGGCTTCCATCAGGGGGGAGAACCAGTAGCCTTCGTATGCCATCTCCGCGAACCTCACCTCAAGTTCTTTTTTGGTCTTGAGGGTGTCCTTTGAGAGGGTGATAGTCTCGAGCTTCTTGTGGGCTTCCATCAGTGCCAGGGCCCCGGGGCACTCGTAAACTTCGCGGCTCTTGAATCCGACGAGCCTGTCTTCGACCATGTCGATCCTTCCAAACCCGGCTTTTCCGGCGGTCTTGTTCATAAAGTCTATCAGTTCGATGCTCCCCATCTTCTCTCCGTTTATCGCTACGGGGATACCGGCCTCGTATGTGATCTCGATTGTTACCTCTTCGTCGGGAGCTTCCTTGGGATCTGCTGTTAGAGCGTATGCATCCTTGGGAGGTTCGTTCCAGGGATCTTCGAGAATGCCGCACTCTATCGAACGGCCCCAGAGGTTGTCGTCGAGGCTGTACGGGCTCTTACGCGTCGTCGGCACCGGAACGTTGTGAGCTTCGGCGTAGTCCATCTCTTCTTCCCTTGTGAAACCCCAGTCACGGACGGGAGCAAGGACTTCGATATCAGGGTTGAGCGCGTTGCAGCAAACTTCGATACGGACCTGGTCCTGTCCCTTGCCTGTGCATCCGTGAGCCACTGCGACGGCTCCCTCTTTCTCGGCACACCAGATAAGTGCCTGAGCTATCATCGGGCGCGAAAGTGCGGAGTTGAGGGGATAGACTCCCTGGTATACTGCGTTTGCCTTAAGGGCCGGCCATACGAAGGTGTCGATGAAGGCCTCACGCAGGTCGACTACATAGGCTTTCACAGCTCCCGCGGCATAGGCCTTTGCCTTTATCTCCTCAAGATTGTCAGCCTGCTGGCCAACGTTCATTGTGAGGGTCACTACGTCGTAGCCCTGATCGTGGAGCCAGGGGATCGCCACTGAGGTATCAAGTCCTCCGCTGTACGCCAATACTACCTTGCCTTTTTTTTCTGCTGTCATCATTTCAATTTCCTCCTTGATTTTTTTTAAAATTTATTTTTTGAGCACCTGTCCGCTCAAATAGACAAAAAAACTCGTCCCTCTTCCGGTTAAGGAAGAGGGACGAGTATACTTTACCCGCGGTGCCACCCTCGTTGGCGCTGTGCGCCCACTTGGTTAGTTTGTTTTCGGAAAACTGCCGGACCCCTACTTGATCGAAACGATCTTTCTTCGGGTTCTGCTCTGGGGTGCGGGAACTTCGATACTACCTGCGAAAAGTGCTTTCAGCCGATGGCACTTTATCTCTGTCGCCGAGCGATCGAATCCATGGCCCCGTCATCGCATTTGTTATGCGTGATAAGGTCGATTCGTCGGGTACGTCGTGCTCGTTCGACAGCGGTATAATGCAAAGTTCCAGCCTCCTTTTCAGGGTATTTTCTAAAAACTGTGTGGTATTTTATCACTTATTACCTAAATGTCAACAAAAACTATCGTTTATTTTTTATGTGTTATCGAATCATTGTTGATTTTAGTCTCTATATAAGCTTCCAGACCGGCTTCCTTGCAATCTCTCTGCGTTTCAAAACTTGTCATTTCCATGTGCACAGGTGTGACAGAAACATAATTGTTAGCCACCGCCCATACGTCGGTGCCGTCTGACATGTCGTCCTCAATGTTCCCGCCTATCCAGTAGGCCTCCCCGCCGGAAGGTGTCTTTACTGTCCTTATCTTGTCAACGTAGCGTCGGATGCCTTTCCTTGTCACGAAAACGCCCTTGATCTCCGAGAGAGGGATATTGGGAACGTTGACGTTGTACAGGATCCCCTCCGGGACAGGAGACTCTTTTGTCCAGTCAAGAAGCGCCATCAGTATCTCAGCCGCCGTTTCATTGTGCAGTTCCTTGTCTTTCGAGCTCATGACGAGCGATACGGCTATAGAGGGATAGCCGAAGATCACGCCCTCCATAGCAGCGCATACGGTACCGGAGTAGGTGAGGTCGTCACCCAGGTTGGGTCCCTGGTTTATGCCTGATATGACCATGTCGGGTTCAAATCCCATTGCGTCTATGGCCATTATTACGCAGTCAGTAGGTGTTCCGTCGCAGGCCTTGGCTGTGAAATCAGCAGAGAGGAAGAGTCTGTTCACGTTCCTTATGTGCACAGGCCTGTCCATAGTCATGGCATGGCCGCAGCCGCTCCTCTCCCTGTCCGGAGCTACAAGAAGAACGTTGTGCCCCGCTTCTGTCAGGCTCTTCGCCAGCGTCTGTATTCCGATCGAATATACTCCGTCATCATTTGTAAGCAGGATATTCATTTACTTGATACCGCCTATAGTATGACATTGAGGATAAGTCTCATCAAAGGATTCATCAGGACAGGGATCACTCCAAGTATCATCAGCGCCACAATGACGAACATCCCGTACCTTTCCAATGTGTAATAGATATGCATATATTTGTAGGGAAGCATCACGTAAAGAACGCGCGACCCGTCAAGCGGGGGGATGGGCAGAAGGTTGAAGGCGGCAAGTCCCACGTTCATGTAGATCATTATCAGGATAAACTGCTGTGCGGCATAGGTCTGGAAAAGCGCAGGAAAAAGCTTTACAAGCTGTGCGCATACAAAAGCCGTAAGTATGTTTCCCGCGGCGCCCGCCAAACTCACCAGAGCCATATCCCTTCTCGGGTTCTTGAAATATCCGGGGTTGATCGGGACCGGTTTCGCCCACCCGAACCTGAAAAGCAGAAGGCAGAGCGCGCCTATGGGGTCAAGGTGATGGAGCGGGTTCAGGCTTAGCCTGCCGTCCATCTTAGCTGTCGGATCCCCCAGTTTCATAGCGGCATAGCCGTGACAAAATTCGTGAAAAGTTATAGCCCAAAGCACCGCAGGCAGGCTTAGAAGAAGTTCAGCCAGACGCGCCGTCATATTTCCGCCACCAAAAAACACCAATGATCACATCCCTATCGATCAGAAATCTCACAAAATGTATTTTATCACGACTGACAAGAGGCACTTACCGGCAAATTGCCCATATCTTCATACTTCCCAGACCCAATATACTCCTACTGTCCCGCACCCTACCGAGACTTCGGCCTCTCTGCCGTCAGCAAGCCTGTTGCTTACGCTGTACGGCTCTCCATATTTAAGTACGACGTCCTCAAGAGGCCATTTTACCCCCTTGATCGATACGCCCCTGCTTTCGCCGGTGAAGGATATCAGGGATATCGCGCCGGGGGTCCTGCTGAAACTGATCTTCAAACCTTCAGGTCCGTGCAGAAAGATCATGCCCTCTCTCTCATCGGCCATTCCAAGAGGCCTGATGTTGCCGCAGCAGTTTAGGAAAGAGACGACTGTAGACCAGAGGTGGTCAAACCTTCCGGCAAATCCCCCTGTTACAAAGAGAGCCTTTTCGCACGCCTTGTCTTTTTGGGAGAGGAGATCAAGTGCGAGCTGAAAGTCTGTAAGATCCTTGTCTTTCTCGAACTTCGAGACATCAACCCCGTTGTCGACAGCCCACTTCCACGCCTCCGGGGATGCGCTGTCTCCGTCCCCGACCAGCTTGTCCGGCAGGATACCCGCATCGAAACAGGGATCCACGCCGCTGTCCACCGCCCAAAGGTTCCCGTGGAAATCAACGGACCTCATCCACTCTGCAGCCGGCCTTCTTCCGCCAAGCACCATCATGGTGATATCCGTTCCGCACTCTGTCTCTATCATCAAGTCAGGCAGAACTATAGTTTTCAATAAAAACAACTCCCAAAAGAAGTATGACTATCCGGCAATTATACATTAACCCGTAAAAGCACAGCTGAAAATATTCTCATCACCGCTCATTCTTTGATAGAATATCATAGCCGGAGGAAACCGCAGTCAGACATAGGCTGCATGAAAGAAGAGAGAACGGATCCCCGGAATAATGATCACTGACTGAAGAGGTGTTTGGGATGAACAAAAACGAAGCATTCAATAAGACTTTTTTCAAGAAGGCACTGGCTGCGGGAATTCTTGCAGGCACAGGAGTCGCACTCTCCTTTGTCTCGATCCCTGCCGGACCTGTAAGGTGCTTCCCATTCCAGCACTCGATAAATGTGATAGCAGGAATTCTTTTGGGCCCATTTTGGGCCCTGGGCGCAGCATTCACTACGAGCCTGATCAGAAATATGATGGGGACGGGAAGCCTCTTCGCCTTCCCCGGCAGTATGTTCGGAGCTCTTGCTGTCGGTATCGCCGCCCGTTTTCTGCATGGGAGGCATAAACTGTATTCGGCAGCGGCCGAACCCTTCGGAACGGGGATCATCGGCGCGTGGGTCAGCGCAATGGTGGCGGCTCCGATAACAGGAGCGTCGGCAAGCTTTGCCTTCTTTGCCTTCTCATTTCTGGTCAGCAGCCTGCCGGGCGCCGCTATAGGCGCGGCACTGCTCTACTCGCTTGAAAAGAGGTCTGTGCTCAGGAGTTTCGAGGATATTATGATTTAGCGGACCTCTCCCTTTCGAGAAAGATATTTCCCAGTTCGCGGGCCTTGACCTCCCATTCCTCCTTCGAACCTATGTTCTCGAGGACCCAGTCCGACATCGCCATCTTTTCATCCCTTGGCATCAGCCTCCTCTCGCGCCTTTTTATCTCACCGGCATCCCATCCCCTTGATGCGTTGCGTTCAGCGCGCTTTTCCGGCGACGCCGAAACAAATACCACAAGATCCATCCATTCGGGGCGCCCGCATTCGAAAAGCAAGGGGATCTCGACAACGATCCATCCTTCGGCACCTTTTACAAACTTTTCGATCGCGGAGATAGTCGCAGGGTGCAGGAGATCTGAGACAAACTCATATTCTTCCTCTTCAGAAAATATTTTCGCAGCAATTTTTGCATTAACAGACTTCTGATCTCCGTCAAAAAAATCGCTGCCCCATCTTTCAGCTGCCTTTCTCTGAACATCAGGGTCCTTCCACATATCCCGCGCGACCCTGTCAGCATCGATGACCGTTGCCCCCATCTCTTCCCACACCCTGGCCAGGGTACTCTTACCAGCGCCAACGTCTCCTGTCAGTCCTACTGTCAGCAAAATAACCGCCTCCGGCCGTATCGTCTTTTATCTCAGTTGAGCTCGTCGGGATCTCACCGATGAACCTCGATGTCCTGTTTCTCTGCACACCTCCGAAGAGAAGTCTCGAAGCGGAACCGCTCATGAAGAGCCGTTCCATTGCCCTGGTCATGCCTACGTAACAGAGCCTCCGCTCCTCTGAGAGGTCGCTCTCCCCCTCGACCGCACGTGCGCTGGGAAAGATGCCCTCTTCCATCCCCATTATGAATACGACAGGAAACTCTAGTCCCTTTGCTGCATGAAGCGTGAGAAGGTTGACCCTGTCCTCCATATCGTCCCCTGTGTCCTGATCAGTGAAGAGGGGTATCTCTGTGAGGACCTGGACAATATCGCCGTCCTCGGGAACCAGGGAGAGTATTTCAAGAACGTTCTCCACCCTCTCCTCCCAGTCTTCAGCGTGGTTGGCCTTCAGGTACTCCTCGTAGCCCTGGGAGTAGAGCACGGTCCTTACAGCCTCGTGGACATCGGAAGAGAGTTCGAGGATCTGAAGCATATTCTTCGCCAGTTCCCGGATCCCGTTACCCGATTTCCCCTTCAGGCCCCCTCCGGTTTCTGCAATTTCCTTCCAGACAGCAGCCGCATCGATGCCGGCAGTCTTCTGAAGCTGTTCAGAGAGCAATTCGACGCTCTTCTTTCCAACGCCGCGGACCGGAACGTTAGCCACCCGGGCGAGGGATATGCTGTCTCTGGGGTTGACGGCGAGACGAAGCATCGAAAGGACATCCTTGACTTCAAGCCTTTCATAGAATGCAAGCCCCCTTATGACCCTGTACGGAATGCCCTTTTCAAGGAGTTCCTGCTCTATTGCCCGGCTGAGCGCATTCATCCTGTAAAGGACTGCCATCTCACAATACCTGTAGCCCTCGTCTCTCAGCCTCTCAATGCGGTTTGATATCCATTCGGATTCATCCCTGTCTGTACGCGACCTGTATATGTTTATTAACTCTCCCACCGGCGCTGCGGTCCACAGGTCCTTGGGATGCCTATCCGAGTTCTTCCTGATGACGCCGTTCGCGCCCTCCAGTATCTTTGCTGTGGACCTGTAGTTCTGGTCAAGGACAACGATCTTTGCTCCCCTGAAGTCATTGGCAAAGTTCATTATCATGCTCATGTCGGCCCCCCGCCACCCATATATGGACTGGTCCGGATCCCCGACCACCATTATCTTTCTTCCGGAATCGACAAGACAGCGCAAAAGGAGGTACTGGGGCCTGTTCACATCCTGGTATTCGTCGACCAGTATCCAGTCCAGACGGGAACGTTCCCGCTCGCGGACCTCCTTGTCAGTGGCGAGGATATGGAGAGGCAGGGTCATCAGGTCGTCAAAGTCCAGTGCTCCCTGCGAAAGCAGATGCTGTCTATACTTTTCATACAAAGGAAGCCATCTGGTCTGGATCGCCGGTCCCATGGTCACTGGATTCGATTCAGTCTTGACCCTTGAGATAAGTTCGATGGCCGCCCCTGCGTCCATTATTCGGGGATCTATATCAAGCTGGGTCAGTATCTTCTTTATGACGTTCCTCGTGTCTCCCCTGTCGAAGATAACAAATCTTTTCGGATAGCCCAGTTTCATAAGCGCGTCCGGATATCTGTGGAGAAAACGGAGTCCATACGCATGAAAGGTGGACACCTCCATGCCCCTGAGATCAGACCCGAGGAGTTTCTCGACCCTTGTCTTCATTTCCTTGGCGGCCTTGTTCGTAAAGGTAAGTGCAAGGATCCTCCATGGCGCGACCTTCTTTGCGCCTATCAGATAAGCTATCTTTGAAGTAAGGACGCGGGTCTTGCCGCTGCCCGCTCCGGCAAGGACAAGTTCATGTCCGTCACAGTAAACAACAGCTTCTTTTTGTTTGGGATTTAAAGAATCAATGATTTTATCAGACATATGTCTATGATCACCTTTTGTCTCTATTTACGGTTTATAAAAAAAGGGGCCTTTCGGCCCCTCTATATTACAACTAATCGCCCCTGCTGCAAAAACCTTGAACTCTGCTACAGGGTCCGCGCTGCAGTCAGCCGGAGATCACTTGGGCTCCAACAGGCCATATCCGCCTTCTTCCCTGCGGTAGACGACATTTATTCCACCGGACTGATCGTTTTTGAAAATGAAGAAACTATGTCCGAGAAGGTCCATCTGCATTGTCGCCTCAATAGGAGTCATAACTTCGACGTTGAACTTCTTCGTCTTTACTATCTCGCGCGGCATCTCTTCCTTATCAGCATATGCAGGCAAAAGTTCGGGATCTATATCAAACGAGAAATCCTGGACTTTCATCCTTGCCTTGTCTGTAAGATATCCCTTATGCCTCTTCACCTGACGTTCGATGTTCTTAAGCGCCTTGTCAAAGGCTTTCCTGAGGTCAGGCGCGTAATCCTCGCCCCTCATTACCACCCCGTTAACATTGGAGGTTATCTCGACGACATTCATCCCGCGCTTGAAGTTCAACGCAACCTGCGTGTCAATGATCCTGTCAAAGAATTTTTCGATCTTCCCGACCTTCTTTTCCATATATTCTTTGACCTCTGCCGGCAGTTCCACATTGCGCGTAAGAAAACGTACCTCCATAGCAACTCCTCCATTCGTACTGATGTGGATAAACTAATTGCTGGTGTGTCAATTGTATCACCATATCCTGCCGCCCTCAAACGACTAAATTATGTATATTTGCCTATTCGAAAATCGGCTTCATTGACTCAAAAAAAGCCTAAGGTATAATCTCAAATAAGCAGGACTATGAAAGAGGGGGAAATGTCATGAAAATGTCAAAAAGGATACTTGAGATCCAGCCGTCAGCTACTTTAAGCATCTCCGCCAAGGCAAAAACAATGAAAGCGGAAGGCAAACCCATGATATCATTCAGTCTCGGTGAACCTGACTTCAACTCTCCCGAATGTGCATCAAAGGCAGCGATCGAAGCCATCGAACGCGGTGAATCGCATTACACTCTAAACTCAGGAATACTTGAACTCCGCAAGGAGGTCTGCAACTACTACAAGAGGCGTTTCGGACTTGAATACGCCCCGGATGAAGTCCTTATCGCGCCGGGAGCAAAGCCGCTCCTCTACCAGGCCCTCCAGATGTTTGTCGATCCGGGCGACGAAGTCCTTCTTTTCTCGCCTGCCTGGGTAAGTTATGTTGAGCAGATACACCTTGCGGGAGGAAAGGAAGTAATAGTCGATACCCTCAAGACAGATCTGATCCCGACAAAGGAAGCAGTCGAAGCTGTCCTCAGCAACAAAACGGTGGGTATGATAATCAACTCCCCCTCAAACCCTTCAGGGGCGATATACAACGAAGAGACTCTGAAAATGATCGCTGACATAGCAAGAGAAAAGGATCTCTGGATCATTTTCGACGAAATTTATGAGAGGCTCGTCTACGCGTCCGCAAAACACGTCAATATACTGAACGTTGCTCCCGACCTCAGGGACAAGGTCATCCTGATCAACGGCGCAAGCAAGGCCTATGCGATGACAGGCTGGAGGATCGGCTACGCGCTCGGCCCCAAACCGCTGATAGCTAAGATGAACACACTTCAGACACACCTGACGTCAAACGCATCCTCAATAGCCCAGTGGGCAGCATGGGGAGCCGTGAAGGACGCAGATCCCGACGTTGAGAGGATGCGCGAGGCTTTCGAAGAGCGCCGCGGAGTCATCCTCGGCCTGGTCAGAGATATGCCCTATGTTAAGGTCAGGGACCCCGAGGGCGCCTTCTACATCTTTATCGATGTACGGGAGAGCCCTATCCCCGACGACATGAAGTTCTGTGAAAAGCTGCTCGAAGAGAAGTTTGTCGCCGCAGTCCCCGGAGCAGCCTTCTACGCCCCCGGTTTTGTGAGGTTCTCCTATGCCTGCTCGATGGATAATATACGCGAGGGGATGGGGCGGTTGAAAGAATTCCTACAATCTTTGTAGGCGGGCAGCAATTGCGGCATCTCGCGGCGCTGACTTAGCAACACTTGCGGACCCTCGCTTCGACGTATTGGTATACGCCTTCGCGAGGGCCCGCTGCATGTTGCGTCGTCATCATCCACGATCTGCCCCAATTGCGATATTGGGCAGGGCTATCAAGGGTCTGTGACTTTTCAAGCCCGGAGAATTTGCGAGAAATACGCTCGCGGTAAATTTACGAGAAAAACGCTCGTGGAGAATTTGTTGAATGAACCATTCAGCGGTGAATTGGCCCCTAAATCATAAATCTTGAATTCACCGCCTGACGGAGTCAGACAAATTCTCCGCGATGCGAAGCG
>DCEE01000013.1:2951-19900 GCA_002316795.1 Synergistaceae bacterium UBA1037 | reverse complement strand
CGAAGCGAGCAAATTCTCCGCAGCGCAGACGCTGCAAATTCTCCGCGGTGGCAACACCGCAAATTCCCCGACCCAACAACTGCTTCACCATTGCTTCACTACAGTTTCACGCGACCGTATTTGTCGCAGTTTCACAATAGTAACTTTGAGACTGCCTCGATTTGCCGTTCCCTTATCCATTCTGCCCTGGCCTTTCCCTCTATGGCCAACGGGAGTTCGGCACGGGCCTTCTTCATCGTTTCAAGATATAACTCGCTGTTCGCGAGGAAGGGATAAGAGTCAATGGTGCCCTCGGCTTTTGTTATGGCGGCACATCCGTCTATTCCTATGGGGTGATTTTGGAGAACGGCAAGAGTGTCCACGGTAACGGCGGGGTCTTTTCCCTTTGAGGGATCGGGCAGATGCATTACGGCGAATTCAGAGCATCTGCTCCACAGGACCGGCAGCCTTACAGTCCTGTTGATCTCTTCCAAAACGCAGACGGCAGACTTCTCCGGCAGGAAGGATGAGACTGACCTGGCAAGAGAGGCAAACCTTATTTCAGCTCTTTCGCTTGCCCCTGCAGTTTTGTCCAAAATGTACATTGCTTTTTTGAATGCCTTGCCGCCATCCGGGGATCCACTTTCCCATATATGTTCAAGCGGAGGAATGACCGTCTCTATGATATCGGCTTTGGCAAGCATCAGAAAGAATACCGAGGGTTTTCCCGAATTCATCACCCTCTTCAATTCACCAAATATCCTCTCCCTCGGCTCCCTAGAAAGCTCGTGCCTGCAGCGGCGCATCCTCTCAAGGGTATGTGTCTCTATCGTGAAATCAAACTCGGCAGCCTGCCTGGCTGCCCTCAGCGCCCTTACAGGGTCTTCGCAGAAGTGTGAGGAAGTTGCCCTTATCAACCTGGCTTTAATGTCAGCCTGCCCTCCGAAGGGGTCTGTCAGCTTATCCTCTTCCGGCGACCATGCCATACTGTTTATTGTGGTATCACGCCTGAAAAGGTCCTCTTCTATGGTCACATCCGGTCCGTATTCCACAGCAAAGCCCCTGTAGCCGCTGCCTTCTTTTCTTTCAGTCCTTGCAAGGGCGACGTCGCATGAGGTTCCGTCTATGGTGAGAATAAATACGGGGAAGGAACTTCCGGTCTTTACTGCCCGGGGAAATGCTTCTGCAAACGTCCCTTCGTCAAGTCCGCAGATCACATAGTCCCTGTCGTGAGGACACGCCCCCATCAGCCTGTCGCGCACCCAGCCTCCGACGACATAGGCCTTTCCGCCGATCTCTCTGACTTTCCTGAGGAACTCCGTCTCTCTCATCATTTGAATAATATAACACAGGGAGGCATCGCCTAAGCGATGCCTCCCTGAAATATGCCAATATGCGGTTTTCTATTTTTCCATTATCTCTTTTTCTTTTTCGGCCAGCATTTCATCGACCTTTTTAATAAATGCGTCTGTCTGATCCTGGGCTTCCTTCTGGTACTTCTTCAGGTCGTCTTCCGTTATCTTGCTTTCCTTCTCCATCTTCTTAAGTGAGTCGATAACATCCCTGCGGACGTTGCGGATAGCGATCCTTGCCTCTTCAGCCGATTTATTGACTATCTTGGTCAGTTCTATTCGGCGGGCCTGAGTAAGTTCGGGCAGGTTCAGGCGTATCGTCTCACCGTCGTTCTGAGGGTTTATACCCAAAGGAGAGGCCTGTATGGCTTTTTCGATGGCTTTCATCGCTGTCTTGTCCCATGGGTTGATCATGATCTGACGTGCTTCCGGAACGCTCACGGTCCCCATGTTTTTTATCGGTGTCGGATTACCGAAGTAGTCGACCCTTATGTCTTCTACAAGGGCGGGGTGTGCCCTTCCTGTCCGTATGCCCTGAAGTGTTCCCTTGAGAAACTCAAGCGTCTTTTCACTGCGGGTCTTTAGGTCCTTGATCATATTTTGAGGCACGCAGATCACTCCTTATAAGAATAATATGCCGCTTATGCAGGCATTCGATCAGTTTTAAAAACCTTCGGCACGAGACTTGCCAGGCTGAGGTCATCTGACCTGCACAATAGTATATACCAAATCTCTCTTAAATGTGTGATTTTATTGGGCGCAGCAACCATTTTTGACAGCTCAGTCTTGGGTGCCGCCGGATCAGATACCCGCTAAGACTGATCGCTTACTACAGATCCGATCTCCTGTCCCTCAATAAGGAGTTTACGCAGATTGCCTTTTTTGTTCACGTCGAATACTATTATGGGTATCCTGTTTTCCTGGCAAAGCGAGAATGCCGCTGCATCCATTACCTTGAGCTGCATCCTCAGAGCATCCATGTATGTGAGTTTGGGAAGACGCTTTGCATCAGGATACTTTTCCGGGTCCTTGTCGTATATCCCGTCAACTTTTGTAGCCTTAATAAGACATTCGGCTCCTATCTCCGAAGCCCTCAATGCAGCTGTTGTATCTGTTGAAAAGTAGGGTGAACCTGTTCCTGCGGCGAATATGACTATTCTTCCCTTTTCGAGGTGCCTTATGGCTCTCCTGCGAATAACTGTCTCTGCTACCTGCTTCATTTCTATGGCTGACTGTACCCTGGTCGGCTGTCCAAGGCGCTCAAGCGCATCCTGAAGCGCGAGCGCGTTTATGACAGTGCCAAGCATACCCATATAATCGGCCTGTGCCCTCTCGACGCTTACGGTCTGCGAGCCGCGGATTATGTTCCCGCCCCCCACTACCATGGAGATGGCGACTCCCTCCCTCGCGACCTCGACTATTTCCTCGCAAATCCCCCTGATCGCCTCGTAATCAAGCCCAAAATGCGCGTCTCCCGCAAGAATCTCTCCAGAGAGCTTAAGCAAAACACGGTTATATTTACGATCCATCAGGGCACACTCCTTATATAAATTTTTAATAATATTTCTGTTCAATGCTATAAAGTCCGGTAAAATGAAAAATGACTGCTAATATATTTGATATCTTTTGTATTAATTCCAATTATCTGTCAAAGTTTAAAAAAAGAGCGAGGGGTTCTCCCTCGCTCTTTTATAATTGCTTAGCCTTCGATGATGAAACGGGAGAAACGGCCTACTTTAATGTTTTCTCCGATTTTGGCTATATTTTCGATAACCAGATCCTTGATCTTTCTGTCCGGATCGCGAATATATTTTTGTTCCATCAGACAGTTCTCTTCGTAATACTTATTGATGCGGCCTTCGGCAATCTTGTCGAGCATTTTTTCGGGCTTGCCCTCTTCACGGGCCTGAGCCTTGATGACTTCGGTCTCGTGCTCAACTACGCACTGAGGCACATCTTCCGGCACGATGTATGCCGGATTTGCCGCTGCGATCTGCATTGCTATCTCGTGGCCCAGGTGCTGAAATTCTTCGGTACGGGCAACAAAGTCTGTCTCACAGTTGAGTTCGACAAGCACGCCAAGCTTGGCATTGCTGTGAATGTAGCTGAAGATCATACCCTGAGCCGCACTGCGGTCAGCCTTTTTTGCCGCTTTGGCAAGCCCCTTCTCGCGAAGGTAGTCAACTGCCTTATCTATATCGCCGCAGCACTCAACGAGCGCCTTTTTACAGTCCATCATACCGACTGATGTACGTCCGCGAAGTTCAGATACAAGTCCTGCTGTAATGTCTGCCATTGTCAGTTAGCCTCCTTCCAGCCTTTCTGCTCTTCGATAGCCTTTACAGCCACCTTGTCGATCTCATCGACAACGGGGTCGAGCTCTTCGGGCATTACAGGCACAACGTTTTCCTCTGCTGTCTCTTCTTCATCGTTTACTCTTTCGACCCTTGAATCCTGCCCCTGACGGCCTTCAATGAAGGCATTGGCCATAAGTCCTACTACCAGTTCTATCGCGCGGATAGCGTCGTCATTTCCGGGGATCGGATAGTCAATGACATCGGGATCGCAGTTTGTGTCTACGATAGAAATAACGGGGATGCCAAGCTTGTGGGCTTCAAGCACCGCGATCGTTTCACGGCGCGGGTCGATTACAAAGAGGGCATCGGGAATATCCTTCATATCCTTGATACCGGAAAGATATTTCTCGAGTTTGTCTTTTTCCTTACGGAGCTGGATGATCTCCTTCTTGGGGTACTTGTTGATCCTTCCGGTGTCTTCCATTTCCTGAAGCTCTACCATGCGGGTCACCCTGCGGCGTATGGTCGCAAAGTTTGTGAGAAGTCCTCCCAGCCAGCGCTGGTTGATATAGTACTGTCCTGCTTTCAGTGCCTCTTCCCTGATAGGATCCTGCGCCTGGCGCTTTGTCCCTACGAAAAGGATGCTTCCGCCAGACTTGGAGACTTCGCGAACAAAGTCGTATGCCCTCTCAAGTCCCTTGACTGTCTTCTGCAGGTCGATGATGTAGATGCCGTTGCGCTCCGTGAAGATGTATGGCTTCATCTTCGGGTTCCAGCGCCTGGTCTGATGTCCGAAATGAACACCGCACTCAAGCAGCTGTTTCATGCTTACTACTCCCATGTGTATCCCTCCTGTTTTTTCCTCCAGACGCTTCCTCCCGCAAAAAAACCCTTTTGGGCAACATTTCTGCGATCCGCGCCTGTGTGTTTTGCACCGCTCCCAAGTATATCATGGAGGCATTTATTTATGCAAGCTTCCAAAGCTTTTTAAATGTTTTTTGAGCGGTCTTCCCATGCTCCTTAACAAAGACTGCCTCGTCAGGTCAGCACTTACCCCATGGACAGGCACTGAGACAAAGACCACAGACTTTGTTTCCACAAGTCTCAAGGTTGTTTTTCAGAAGTTCCCTGCATGCTCTCCTGTCTACCCTTTCATCCACTGCCTGATCCATCTTCCATGCTATACCCCTGATAGCCCCGGCGGGACATGCCCTCTGACAGCAGGTGCAGTCCCCGCACTTCGATCTCATCGGCACTCCGCACTTAAGCGGAGCATTGCAGAGAACTGTTGCAAGGCGCTGCATAGGTCCTCTGTCCGGTGTGATAAGGCAGCAGCTCTTGCCTATCCAGCCAAGCCCTGCCAGATGCGCAGCGGCACGATGGCTGAAAATGCCGTGCATCCCCTCTTTTACGGCCTTGCTTGCCGGTATCGGAAAAGCTCTGAAACCTCTTGACTCAAGCCAGTCCGTTATCCTTATTGTCATTATGTCGAGGGCAATGTTCGCAACCTCGTAATACCGCGCATAAGTATCTGTCGGTCCCTTAAGGGATATTTCCCTTATCACTGAAGAAGGCATATTCAGAGCAATTGAAACGGCACAGGGGTAATCATCCAATGTTCTTCCGTAAGTTTTTCTGATCTCCTCCGCGTAGGGGCGCAGGTCGGCAAACCCAACCTTACCTGCTCCGATAGATAAGGAATATTCTCTGAGCTCGTGGCTAAGGCCATCGATATTGTCATGCATGTCGGACCCCTCCTTGATCAGCTTCATCTGTCAGACCGCATAAAAATGTTTTTTAGTTAAAGAGCATGCCTGCCAGGCCCGCAGACCGGATCGTTTCGCCTGTGAAAGTATCGATGATCTCTTTGTTTCTGACCGCATAGATCCGCCATGCCAGTTGTATCTTCGGCTCGTTTACAGATACGTTCCTGTTTCTTATGACCCTTTTCCAGCTTTGAAAGTCAGAAGGTACGGCCCCGCATTCTGCCAGTTCCTTTGCAAGGGCAGGGGATATTCTGAGTTCGAGACGCTCCTGCTCATCTGCCTCAGGAATAAAGTCCATGTCAAGGATAATTGTCTTTTCTCCGAACAAAGCAGTATTCCCGTTATAGCCGTCAATGATGACGACCTGATAAAGATACCTGGGACCGCGCATGAGGCTTCTTTCCAGTATCTCGACCGGCGCAACATATACAGGTATAAATATAAGTTTATCCCCCGGCGCAGGTCTTTCTTTCATTGGCAGGTACCCGGAAGGTTGATTATCCATAGTTTTATCCTCCGTCTTTAAGCATCCAGCTTACGAAAAGAGTGCTTTCTGCAGGGGGCCCAGTGACCCCATGGCACCCAAAAGACACCGCTTACCGCTGCTTCCTTCCGGACCTGACGGGATTCACGGGCTTTCGCCGCATAGGACTGGACACCCTGCAAAAAACACTCGCTTTTCATTGTTATATGATAGCATAATCCTTGTAGATGGCGTGCCTGTCGGGATTCGAACCCGAGACCTTCAGCTCCGGAGGCTGACACTCTATCCAGCTGAGCTACAGGCACAGTTCCGGGAACAGAGGAAAGTATAGCACATAGAGAATGGAGCTGTCACGATGAATGACATTCATTATATGAGGGAAGCCCTCAAAGAAGCGGAGAAAGCCATGCAGAAGGGCGAGATCCCTGTCGGTGCTTTGTTGGTGAGGGACGGGAAGATCATCGGGCGCGGATCGAATTCAAGGTCACTTGAAGGCTCCCCGCTCGGACATGCGGAGCTGGCTGCAATGGAAGAGGCATCAGAGGCACTTAACAATTGGCGGCTCGATGACTGCACCCTCTATGTCACACTCGAACCATGTGTCATGTGCGCCGGTGCGATGGTACAGTCAAGGCTGGGGACCCTGGTCTACGGAGCTAAGGATCCTAAGGCCGGAGCTGTCGGTTCCCTTTACAACATCGTCGAAGATCCGAGAATGTACCACAGGTGTATTGTAAGGTCAGGAATATTGAAGGAGGAGTGCGCCGAATTGCTGCGCATTTTTTTCCAAATGAGGCGTTCTGAAGCACTCTGATCCATTTTGACATTCACTATGGAATAGGCTATAATGCGCTCCGTCAGTTTGTCACAGGCAATTGATACGATGCACGCGGAGAGGTGGCTGAGTGGTCGAAGGCGCTCGCCTGGAAAGTGAGTGAACGGCTTATCCCCGTTCCAAGGGTTCAAATCCCTTCCTCTCCGCCATTTTTACATCAATTTACACAGACTGTGTTTTTATCCGGAGGGGTGGCCGAGTGGTCGAAGGCGGGCGACTCGAAATCGTCTTGGCGGTGCTGAGCTGTCACGTGGGTTCAAATCCCACCCTCTCCGCCATATTTAGAATCCGTTTTCTGAAATATGGAATCATCCAATAAAAAATAAAGTTGGGAAGGCATATGATGCCGACCCAATTTTTTTTATATGATCCTTAATTTTTGCATTATCAGCTATTCTGGTCTTCCAGTTTTTTCCTGATCTGCAAGGAGGCTTCTGTTTTGCCGAGACCCCCGAATGTGCAGCGAAGTTCCAAAGGCAGTTTCAGGCCGATGTCGTACATCGCCTTTATGGTCTGATCCAACGGAATGACCTTATCGTACCCCGCCAATGCCATGTTCGCGCTGGATATGGCATTTGATCCTCCCATTATATTCTTTCCCAGGCAGGGGACCTCGACCCGATTGGCTACCGGATCACACGCAAGGCCCGTGACATTCTGCAGCGCAATGGAAGCTGCATTTATGCACTCTTCCACTGTTCCTCCCGCCATTTGGGCAACTCCTGCCGCAGCCATAGCCGAGCCTGCACCGCACTCGACCTGACAGCCGGCCACCTCTGCGGCAAAAGTTGCTGACTCAGCAATAAATATCCCTATCAGCCCTGCCGCCAGCATTCCTTTGGTGATTTCATCCTTTGAGGCTCCAATTGACCTGCCAACACCTATCAGCGTCCCGGGAAGGCATCCGCATGATCCTGCTGTCGGAGCAGCAACGATGACGCCCATGGAGCTTTTGACTTCCATAACAGCAGTTATGTATTTGATCACCGTATTGAGCAGATCACAAGGGACCAGCTTTTTCTTTCTTGCCCCCTCATCGATCTTGTACGACTGGTAACCCAGTATCCTGTCCTTATACTCAGTACCGCGAAGCCCCTCTTCAACAGCGTTCTCCATTATCGCTACCAGGTCCGACATCTTCTGAAAGACTTCTTCTTCGCTTGTATTACCTCTGTGGCTTTCATACAGCAGCGCAAATTCCCAAAGTTCCCTGCGGTCACTCTTTGACAGTTCTATCAGTTCATCGGAGGTCAGAAAGGGGACCTTGCATTCTGCACGGGAGTGAGTGGGAAGTATCGGTTCAATACAGATAATGTCAATGATGAGATCTTCTTTTTTAAGCAGCTCGATCTGATCCATAGAAGGTTTATCAGCAAATTTCAATTCAAACAAGGCACGATCATCCTTTGTGTCGATCAGTGCAAAGTCATGACCATATGCATAAGAATTGATGATCTCCATGATCTTCTCAGCACTTTTTTCAGAGCAGTCCGCGGTGATCAAAATTTCGTAAAAATCTCCTGCCATTTTTATTCCAAAACCGTCGAACTTTTGCATCTCGATCATGCCGCCGCCGACTGAGACCGCTTCCCATTCGTGGGAGTATCCGTCCCCGCTTTTTGCGGAGATCCTGTAATTGTTGGGGTGCACCGCTCCATAATCCAGGATCCGGAATTCTATCTCTATTCCTGAATTACGAGCGAGAGCTGCGTAATTTGAAACGTCAGGGTCCGTAACAGGCATACCGAGAATGCCGCTCACAAATCCCATGTCTGTCCCGTGTCCGTCATGAGATTCGGCCAATGATCCGTTCACATCAAAATCAACAACCACTTCTTTAACATCCTTATTCAGGGACTGTCTCACAATATCAGCGATCCGGGACGCCCCAGCAACATGAGAACTGGACGGGCCCCTCATTACCGGCCCGATAACATCATTGAATATGCTTGACGGAAGCTTTTCCATAAAAACCTTCCTTTCTACCAGCTGACAAAACCATTTTTCAATTTATCGTCATCTTCAACGATAAGATGGTTAAACCCGGTAATATGCACGTCACTGCACGAAACCCTCGGAATGATCGCCCTTGTACCGTTCAGATCGATCTCCTTTATAGCCGATGCCCTGAATACGCCGCCATATATACTTTTCTGATAGAAGGTTCCGCTCATGTCAATAAGTCCCCTGAAGTAACGTTGGGCCAGCCTGGTGGACGTTCCCGTCCCGCATGGAGATATGTCCGCCTGTGCGTCTCCGAAAATGCACTGACAGAGATACTCTCCCTTTTCGTTTGGTCTGTTCTGAACGAACAGCAATTGATCCATGTAATTTATTGATTTGTTGGCAGGATGCTGCACCTTTATTTTTTCATTCGCAGAAGCAAGTATTATTTTACTCAGTTTACGCAGCTCGTCCATCTTGTCCTTTGTAAGGTCCATCTTTATCGAATCGATGTCTACTATCGTAAAGAAATTTCCCCCAAACCCAACATCCACACTAATATTTCCTGCTCCGGGAACTTTTATTTCAAGATCCTTGCTATAGAGAAAAGCGGGAACGTTATCAAACGAAATGCGTTGAACATCGCCGTTTTTGATTTCAACATAAACAGTTACTATGCCACTCGGTGTTTCAAGCTTTATCACCGTTTCAGGCTCTGTCCGCTTTACCATGCCTGTCTCGACAAGCACCTTTGCCACAGATAAGGTACCTGCGCCGCACATAGGCTGATATGTGAGTGCATCAATGTAAAAGAGGCCGTAATCTGCATTTTTGGAACAAGGTTCTGTCAAAACGGCACCAACAAGGGAAAGAAATCCTCTCGGCTGGTGCATTGCACATGTCCTTATCCAGTCATAATTTGTCCTCATATATTCCATTTTATCTTCCATGGTATCCCCTTTAAGCGGAGGGATGCCGGATGTGATGACTCTTATTGGAGTACCCGTTGTGTGTGCGTCGACGGCGAAAATCGATTTTGTGTTACGCATCAAAATACCCCCACAGCCCTCTGTTTGAACGCAGGATCATATATATCGCCCTATTCCCGCTGCAACAGCTTTTTTGTAAACATTGTAAGCTATTACTATATCTAAAGTTGCAAAGCCGACCGTTTTCATAATGGTGATCTGCCGAGAGTCTGTCCTTCCTTCGACTCTCCCAAGAATGAGATCTCCAAGCTCTCCGGTTATTGATTCTTTGCTGAACTTGCCTTCAGAGATAGGTATAAGGAACTCACCTGCCTCGGACATTATAGCTTCCGTGTTGTCTATGAATATCTTGTCGGCATGAGTGACTGTATACTCATCCAGCTCACGCTTATGCGGCATAAAGACTCCAACAGCATTAATATGAGTCCCCTTTTTGATCTTTCGTCCGTCAAATACCGGATCAGAGCTTGTAGTAACAGTAGTGATTATGTCGGCGGAATCGATCGCCTCGTCTGAAGAAACCGCACCGACCAGCTTGGTATTGAACTTCTCAGCAAGAGCTGATGCTCTGTCGATAAATGATGCCGTCCATTCAGGATTGGAATCGTAAATGCGTACTTCTGATAATTTTCTCACTGTCAATAAGGCTTCAAGCTGTGACATGGCCTGACCTCCGGTCCCGAAGAGGGCGGCAGTTTCTGCGTCTTTATTTGCAAGGAGTTTTGTCGCCAGTCCTGAAACTGCTCCTGTTCGCATACGCGTAAGTTCTGTGCCGTCAAGAATTGCGTTGACTACCCCCGTTTCAGGGTCTGTCAGCAGTGTCGTTGCCGTTACGGCCGGCATCCTTTTTTGGGCGTTATCTGGGTAGGTCGATACGATCTTTATGCCTGCTGCAGGGAAGTCCTTGATAAGGGCAGGCATAAAAGATGTGATGCCATTTTTTTTAACTTCGAAATTTATACGTACGGGGACTTCCGTCGTTTGTTTAGCCTGCATTACAAATGCTTCCTCGTCAGACCTTACAGCGTCTTCCATTGTAAAAACTTTTCTAATGTCATCGGCATTCAGCAACAACATATTAAAAACCTCCTCAGCACCTTATATTGTTATTATGAGAAGACCCCCATTCCTGAAAGCTGAGCCAGGTTTAGGAGGTCATGATAATGCTTATAAATATTTACTGTTCATTTATACTATTTACTAGTTATTTAACGGATCAGATCGACCAGAAACAGGGATACCCATGGGACATACGTTACTATCATTAATACCGCAATAACCGCACCCAAGAACGGCAGCGCCGACTTTGATACTCTTTCAAATGGCACCCTTGATATGTTGGTAGCAGAGAAAAGACAGACACCGACGGGCGGAGTCGCAAGACCGATGGTAAGGTTGATGCAGACTATCATTCCGGCCACTATAGGATCTACGCCCATCTTGGCAAGAGCAGGAGCCAATATCGGCCCAACAAGCATGATCGCCGGTGCGCTGTCCATAAACATTCCTACAACAAGAAGGGCAAGATTTATCATCAGGAGTTTCAGCCATAGGGAAACATCCATGGCCAGAAGCGCTTCGGTCAGCCTCAAAGCGACTCTTTCGTTGGTGAGGACCCAGCCGAAAGCATAACAGGTGCCTACCAGCAGCATGACAGAGCCGCTGTCGATCGCGCTTTCCAGAAGTATCTTAGGCAGTTGCCTCCAGGCTATCGTCTTGTATATGAACATCGAAAGGACAAATGCATACAGCGCGGCCATTGCAGCAGCTTCTGTAGGAGTGAAAATTCCGGTAGTTATACCTCCCAGGATGAAGATAGGCAGTATAAGGCAAAGGATCGACTCTTTTACAGCCTTCAGCCTGTCCTTCCATGAAGTCCGAGGCAAACGCGGATACTTGTCACGTTTCGCATATACATATACTACCGACATAAGCGCAAAGGCCATCAGTATCCCAGGGAAAATGCCTGCTACAAAAAGGTCTCCTATAGGTACGCGGCTTACAGCTCCGTAAAGGACGAAAGCCAGGCTCGGAGGAATGACAGGCGCCATAGTTGATGCTACAGCTGTAAGTCCGGCGCTGAAATCAGCAGGGTAACCTTCTTTCTGAAGCGACGGTATCATTACAGAACCAACGGCCGAAGTTGCTGCCACTGCCGAGCCTGAAACCGCCCCGAAAAAAGCGCAGACCATTACGTCCACCATCGCCAGCCCGCCTCTGATATGGCCTACAAAAGCCTGTGCAAGCTTGATCAGCCTCTCTGTAATGCCGCCGTTGTTCATAAGGTTGCCTGCAAGAACAAAAAAGGGCAGGCACATTAGAAGAAATGAATCCATCCCGCGTACGATTCGAGACGGTACCAGCAGCCAGGAAACATCACCGCCCATTGCAAGAATATACGCTATCGTGGAGAGGATCAAAACAAAAGATATCGGGACGCTTAAAAACAGAAGAGGGAAAAATGTGGCAAATAGGATCCAGCTCATTTACGCAGCCCCCCCAAAAAAATTACGAATTTTGTTTTCTGTAAATTTACCGTAAAAAATAAGTTCCAGCAGCTGAACAGTGGTATAGAAGAGCATTAGAGCACCGCTTACAGGCACAGACAAATAGAGGACTGCCGCTGACACGGGAAATGAGGTCGCGGTCTGTCCGGCACTGTAAACATCCATTGTTTGCTCAGATCCGTAAACAGTAATGATATACACAGCCAATATCATAAAAATCTGAGCCAGCAATTTGACTGTGAACTGTGCTTTTCCCTTTATGTTGTTAACAAGTATGTCCACTCCAATGTTCAAATGGGTATGGACGGCACAGGCAGAGGCGAGCATTGTGCTCCATATGAAGAGATATCTGCCCATTTCTTCCGCCCATTGGAAAGAATGTGAGAAAAAAAACCTTGATATGACCTGCATGCATACAAGAACTGACATGACCGCAAATGTCATAATGGCGATCACAGAGGCAAGCCTGTCAAGTTTGTCTTCAATGTAATGTAGTTTCTTCATGATCGGTTCCATGTTGCAACACAGCCTTTCGGTGGAAGATCCCGTATTTTGCATCTGTTCCGGACAGTCCTGCGATACACAGGGCTGTCCGGAACATGCTGATCAATAACTATTTTGTTTTGTTGATCTGGTCTACTATCGGTTTCCAGTGGGGATACTTCTTGAAGTAGCTGGCATATACAGGCTGAACGGCTTTCACCCATGCATCGCGGTCCTTAGGATAAGAGACTGTGATCTTCTTTTCTTTTTCAAGTTTCTTTGTCAGCGCCATTTCTGTGTTCCAGAACCACTCTCTCTGGTACTTTCCTGCTGCGACAGCCGCATCCTTCACTATTTTGCGCTCCTCGGCGTTAAGATTGTTCCAAAGCTTTTCGCTTGCAAGAACGACGCCTGAAGAGTAGAAATGCTGGATCATGCAAACATAGGGCTGAATAGCAAGGTAACCTACGCTATTTGCAACATAAACACCGTTATCCTGCCCACTGACAAGACCGGTCTGGATACTGCTGTATATCTCGCCTGACGGGATAGGCGTGGGGACAGCGCCAAGAGCCTTATACATATCCGCATTCATGTCATTCATCATCGTACGGAGCTTAAGTCCCTTCATGTCAGCAAGGCTGTTGATCGGACGCTTGTTATTTGTGATCTCGCGCCAGCCGTCTTCTGAAAATGCAAGCGCTTTGATATGCGATGCATCGAACTGTTTCAGGAGATTTTCTCCCACGGGACCCATCAGAACTTTGTTTACATGGTTCGTGTCACGGAAAAGGAAGGGCATGTCAAGGAGCATGAGGTCCTTGACAAAAGCGGATAGGCTTCCTGTTGATGTCCAGGCCATATCAAGGTTGCCTGAACGAACCATCTCTGCGGCTTCGACTTCGTCCGTAGTCATGTCGCCGGCATAGATCTCAACTTTTATTTTGCCCTTGCTGGCCTTATCTACAAGTTCCCTGAACTTCTGGGCGCCTATGTCGAAGTTGCTGTCAGGAGGAAGTACATGTGCAAGTTTGATCGTACGGGCAGTAACTGCCGCTTCTGACGCTGCAGGAGCTATCGTGCAGAAAAAACCTGCTGCTATTACAAACATTATCATAAGTGCTGAATGGATACCCTTAAATTTCATGATCACTATCCCCTTTGCATTTTGAAATATGCTTCTCAAGCTATTTGATGACATTTTTTATCGCGACGAGGCTATCTGTAAACTTGAAGACCTGACCTCCTTTCAATCTTTTATTTTCTAGATCAAAAATCCTTCATTCAAAGGATCTTCCGGGTCAAGAACAAGTTGGTTGAAGCCTGTGATCCATGCAGGGCCTGCAATTCGCGGAACGATCCCCTTTATCCCCCCGATTTCTGCCAACCCGTCTATCGACCCATAAAATGTGGTGTTAAGGATGCTTCTGTTCTCTAAAACTTCTTCCGGAGCCATCTGTCCGCGTCCGTATAAAAGGGCCATTCTCGCGGACGTACCAGTACCGCAGGGGGAACGATCAATCGCGGAATCAGCGAATACGCATGTCTCCTTGGATCTCCATCCTTTTTCGGTCCTTTCGGAAGGGCCGGTAACGATGACCCCATAGATACCTTTAATTCCGGGATTCTCGGGATGTACCACATTCAATTCCCTGTTGCCCCAATCCTTCAGCCACATCGAATGTTTCGCTATCGCAGATCCGTGTTCAGGAATCACTTCAAGTCCCAGATCTTCAGCTTCCACAAAAATGTAAAAGCCTCCTCCGAAGGATACAGCGACTTTGACTTTACCTATCGACGGGATATCGACTTCAACGTTGTCCATATAAAGGAAAGAGGGTACGTTTCGAAAGGAGACTTCTTTGACTATTCCATTTTTTACCAATGCCCTTGCAGTGACGCGCCCGGCCGGAGCGTCAATATTGACAGTATTTTCTCCTTCAACAACAGGAACGGCCCCGGTCTCAATAAGGACCTTGACGACCCCTATCGTACCGTGCCCGCACATCGTCGCCTGCCCGGTAGTGTGAGTGTATAGGACTCCGGAATGTCCGTCTTCGGTTACCGGAGGAGTAAGAATGGCCCCGAACATGTCTTTGTGCCCTCTTGGTTCACGCATAAGTAAATTTCTTACCCCATTCAAATTCTCATCAAACCATTTCATCTTGTCCAGCATACTTCTGCCCGGTATCTTGGGAAGGCCGGAAACCACTACCCTTATCGGTTCACCGGCTGTGTGAGCATCTATTACGTTGATCGACCTGATAAATTGCATCATAAAAAAACACCTCAGCTGTGGTATACTTCTGATGTCTGATTAGCAGATATCAGATAAGTAGATTTTATATACCAGAGCGAGTTTGTCAAGCAGTTAAAGTTTGACAATGCCAACTTTATTTTATTTAAAATTATTTTAATTTATCTTTGATGAGTATTTAACTTAATTTTATATATAAAATTAAAGTTTTCTGAATTCTTTATAGTAAAATATACATGGTTGGATCAATTTTAATTTTTGTCATGAGGGGTATTTTGCATGAACTTAAAAAGAGAGAATACGCTGTCTCACCTTGTTCTCCAGAATATTCAAAACTCCATAAGGGACGGTGAGTTCAAACCCGGAGAATGCCTGCCTTCTGAACGCGAGCTGGCAGAAAGGTACGGTGTAGGAAAATCAAGCATCAGAGAGGCCGTCAAAATGCTCCAGGTTCTGGGCGTAGTTGAATCTTCACAGGGCAGGGGAACATATTTGCGTGAATCACTTGGCCCTCAGATCTTCAGGCCACTGCTCCTTGATATGATGCTTCAGCGCTCAAGCGCCGAAGAATTATACGAGTTCAGGGTCATTTTCGACATTGCTGCATTGAAGCTTGCAATAACCAAGGCCACAGAAGATGAAAAACACGCACTCCGCGAAAAATTGCATGAATACAGAACTCTTTTAGAGAACCATCTTCCCGCCGCAGATCAGGCTGATCAGGATTTTCACAAGATAATACTTAATGCGACCAGAAACCAATTTATTATCAAGATGGGAATACTTGTCATGGAATTGTGCCGACCATATTCGAAAAAGGGCAATGATGTTTTAGACAAGACCGTAATGGAAAATCACGAAAAAATAATGGAAATTTTCTGTTCAGGTGACACAAGCAACATTGAAGAAGTGATCAGGAATTCACTGGTCGTATTCCGGCACATATTGGACAATGGACTGCACAAGGACAACTAATGTACTTAGCTTTTTTATATTAGAAAATAACAGAGCGGTCTGCTTTTGCAGGCCGCTTTTAGTTTTTCGTTTGGAAATTACTGCGAAACAAGGCTTCTTTACTGTTTTACCCAGTTGCCGTTCGTAAAAACGTAGGTTCCCGCTCCCCCGGCATTGTATGCGACCACAAACAGATCATTCTTTTGGAAGACACCGCCCTCTATTATTTGTACATTTGGCCCGATAGTCACCTTTATCAAAGGGTTGTTCAGGAATGCCCCGTAATCTAATCTGGTCAGGCTGTTGGGGAGGACTATCTCTGTCAGATCATTGTCCATGAAAGATCTGGCATGCAGCCGTTCAATGCCCTCTTCAAGAACGAGAGATGTCAGGCCTTTATCCTTAAATACGTCCTGATGGACTTCTTTGACAGTAGTCCCGTTGATCGACGCAGGAATCTTTATGATTTTTTCATCCCCGCTGTATGACCCCATGATCCGTCCTGTGAAACCACCGCTTTGCGCCATTTCAACTTCTCTGCCTGATACAACGTGGACTACACCCCATTTTTGATCATACAAGCCCCAGGAAAATACACCTTCCTCTGTGCGGGGTACGGTTATCCTGTCAATATTGCCTGAGTCATAAAGTGCCTTAAGTCTTGCGGAGTCAGTATAAATACCTTTAAAAGCATCTGAACCCCAAATATTGTTTGTAGTTTTGTAAATAGCGGTGGCCTGGTCCAGAAGTTTTAAAGAAGCGATATCAGAGGTCTTTTCTGCATTCTCGGTAATACGGGGAAGCACAAAAAGCATAAGTGATGCAATGATGCCTGTTACCGCAAGCACAACAATCACCTCTGACAAAGCAAGACCTCTTTTTGAACATCCCTTGATCGGCAATTTGACTTTTCCCCTCTACACAAAAAGCCGGAGCGGATATTTACATTTTTTCCACTTCGGCCTTTACTCTATACCAGTTTTCCGGTATTTTCAATATTTTTGATAATTTATAGCGATTTATGACACATTAGAATAATGACTAAAGAATAATCACAATAATTTCTACCTATTTTTTACTAAGTCAGCGCGTAATATAGCTG
>DCEE01000013.1:231-2691 GCA_002316795.1 Synergistaceae bacterium UBA1037 | reverse complement strand
GCGTCGTATACGTCGGCTATAGCCATGATACGCGCGGATAAAGGTATATCATTTCCTGATATCCCTTCAGGATATCCGGTCCCGTTCCATTTCTCATGATGGCACCTGCATATCTCCATACCCATTCTGAGAAATTCGTTATTTTTGTATTCTTTTTGTATCTCGGCGATCGTCCTGTAGCCGATAATGACATGCTGCTTCATCTGAGCAAACTCTTCATCAGTAAGTTTGCCCGGTTTCAACAGTATCGAGTCGGGGATGCCTACCTTGCCTATGTCATGGAGGGGGCTTGCCTTATATATAGTTTCAAGGAATTTTTCGTTAATTTCACCGGAATAATTTGAATGATGCATTGCCTTTGATGCCAGCAATCTGCAAAAGGAAGCCGTCCGTTCAATGTGGGCTCCTGTATCATCATCCCTTGATTCAGAGAGTTTGACCAGGGCGAAGATCGTGGCCATCTGAGATTCTGATATCTCCCTAACCTTTTCCCCGACCATAGCTTCAAGGTGTTTACTGTACTGTTCAAGTTTATCCTCGGCAATTTTGATCTTCGTGATATCCTGGATCGTTCCTCTGCTTAAGATAGGACTCCCATCCACATCCCTCTCAGTACGGAATATTAGGCTTACCCACTTTATCCTTCCGTCTTCCATCAGGAGCCGATATCTTGCCATGGCCACATCGTTATTATTTTCGGTCAGGCCCCTCCGAATCTCCAAAACCATCTCCCTGTCATCAGGATGCACCCGTTTTATAAGCAGATCTAAAGAGGGAGCCTGGGAGGGGTCCGCCTCAAGCAACTCGTACATTGACTCGGACCAGTGTCTTGTTTCCCCTCTGTGGTCTATGTCCCAGTATCCCAGCAGGGCGATCCTGTTTGCCTCTTTAAGCTTGGCCTCGCTCGCTGAAAGGTCGGACAAAGCTGTTTCAAGAGATCTTGCTACTTCCGCATGGTCCAGTATCAGTTTTTTCAACAGTTCTTTATCAAGATAGTCATCTATCTCTTTAGCGTAACTTTCAATGGCAAAAAGTTCCAGCTCCGACGCAGTCTGGCTGTCTTTGCCCCGTGATTTGCCCAGCACCTCACACGGAAGGAATATTTCCATTATTTGCTTTCCTTAAGCACATAGTCTATTCCTACGCCATCAAGTGAGCGCAGGTGTTTCTTTACGGCATTTATGTCCGTCTTGGATGAAAGAATGCTGCCGTGCTGCGGCGCAATGATCTCCGCATCGATGGAGTCAAGCACATCAAGTGTATAGTCAAGGGCCTTTGTAGATGACATTATCTGCTGATGGAACATCTTTATGCCTTCCAGGGGGCACTTCTTTCCGTCCCTCTCACATACCGGCTTGCCCTCGCAACTAATGCACTGCTCATCCAGATCAAGGTAAAGTTCCCACCTGGAATCATAGCTGCCAAAGATATCGCTCGAAAAGAGCGTCTTTGTCTTTTCGTCAAATGTGACAAAACTTCCCGGGGCATGGCAGAAGGGGGTCGCGAAAAACTTCAGTTTCCTTCCCGTTTTGAATACAAACTCATTCCCCATGAAGCGAAAATCCCTTTTGGGTGTCTTTTTTGAATAGTAGTGTATGAAAACATTGTTTTCCGCGTGAGAAATTATCTGCAGGTCGTCATTGTTTATAATGGCCTCAAGCTGAGGAAGGTTCCCGCATAGGTCAGGGTCATAGTGCTGGTAGATAAGCCGGCATATCCTGCATGGATCAAGACCTGTCCGGAATATTTTCAGCATGACTGTGCTGAAGTCATCCCTGTTCCCGCCGTCGATAAGTACGGCCTCATCGCCTTCGATTATCAGATAAGGGTTGCAGTGCAGTCCCGCATTGTCATCTGTATAACCGACCCAATAAATGCCTTTCGCGATCTCTATAGGATTTTTTTCCAGATCAAGGTCTTTTCTCTTCATCCGGCGCACCTCGCATAAAAAGTAAAAATTTTAAAATATTTATAAATTATACCCTTTCATTGACATTATGAAAATAATGGGAAAGGGTAAACTATGTTTTTATTTAACGGCCACCGGGCTTCACATATATTTCCGATATACCTCAAAACGCTCGTTCTTCAGGAGCGGTCTCTTGCCCCGGATCCTGTTAAGGTAGTCCAGATCAATATCAACATCCATTACAGCCTCTTCAAAAAGCGGAAGCTGCGCCACAACATCTCCATTTGGATCCACGACATGGGAGCCTCCGAAGTAGATCGAAGCAGGCGAGGCTGCCTGATTGCAGCAGACAACATAACTTGTCTGGGAAAATGCGGTTCCCTGTGTCAGTTTTTTCCAGTTTGATAAGCATTGTTCCCCTTCTGCCCGGTCCAAAACTGTGGCTGCAGAGGGATAAAAGATAACTTCGGCCCCCAGCTTTGCTGCGAAGATCGCGTTCGTCATGTGCCACAGGTCCTCGCATACAAACATGCCTGCCTTACAGGCGGGAG
>DCEE01000013.1:0-222 GCA_002316795.1 Synergistaceae bacterium UBA1037 | reverse complement strand
CGGTCCAAAACTGTGGCTGCAGATGGATAAAAGATGACCTCAGCTCCCAGCTTTGCAGCAAAGAGAGCATTCGTCATGTGCCATAGGTCCTCGCATACAAACATACCCGCTTTGCAGCTGGGTGCTTCTGCGACCGTAACATCTTCGCCTTCGCTGAAGGTAAGGTGTTCCGTGTACTGTGCGTAATTGCAGAGGTTTATCTTCCTGTGCAGGGCAAGGCTT
>DCEE01000001.1:13141-23140 GCA_002316795.1 Synergistaceae bacterium UBA1037 | reverse complement strand
TAATAATCAGTCAGAAAGTTTTCTCTTCTTGCATCTGTCAGAGCCTTAATTATCATGTTCCTTATGTGGGAAAGGCCAGGGGATCCGTCTGGGATATCCTTCTCATAGATCAGGGGTCTGCCTGATAACAGCAAAGCTTTTGCACCGTTGAAGCTTTGGACCTGAATGTCATATTGAGGTGTTTCAAGCTGAAGGTCCCTGTTAAGCCTTTCCTTATAAACTTCAAAATCGCTTGGGCTGCCGCCCCATTCTTCTCCTTTCATGACCACAGTGTCGTCAAGGGTCAGGACACTCTTGCCCGTTACTTCTTTAACGTTTGGTATCAGGATATTCAAGACATACTTCCTTCTGATCTCGATATCGTTTTCTTGAAAATAATCCAAAACAGCACCGACTCTTTCCTCCATGTCAGTATTGGCCCGTATCATATCAGTCTGCACAGGATCGGTCGGTTTCCGGTTGTCATCCCTTGGCTTGATGAACTTCATAGTATCAAGGACCGTCTCCAGCGGCTTGAAACCGCTTTTGTAGCGAATGTCTATTCCTTTGACATAAAGCTGCTTAAGTCTCTCTACCCTCATACGCTCAAGATAGGTCAGGAGACCTACGTTGTTGTATCCTGCCTTTTGCATGATGTCCAGTGCCTTCAGGTCCGTCTCTTTTTCAAGGTCGATGTCGTAAAAATTTATAACAGCTCTGTTCAGATATGACCTCACCATGTTCCCCGCTACCTTGCCGCTTTGGGTCGCAGCAGCGACCTCTGCCATCGTCTGGAAGTCAATTTTTTCATTTCGGGATGACTGGATCAGCCAATGCGAGAGGTCTGAATGGGTAAACTCACGTGCAAGTACAGCCGAGATCTCATGGTCGCTTTTCAGGAAATCAAGCATTCCTGTAGTTATATATGTCAGTCCGCCCGGAAGGGAAAAAGCATGAGGATCGTTCCTTTTGATTATGCGAACCTCGTAATTCAGGTCTCTTCCCATATAAGGCTTTATTTTTGCTGCCACTTCAGAGAGTTTTTTCTCCATTTGGGGATCTGTTACCCTCGGTATCTGCTTTTCCACCTGTTCTGATATGTTTTCAGTGATCTTCTGCTCCTTCTCACGGATATCATCTGAGTTTACGGAGTTATCATCAGAGGCTGAGCTCTGAGAAATAATTACAGCAGAGGATATTAATATATAAAAAAGCAATACCAGGAACTTTTTCATTAAGCTTCCCCCATGAGTTGTTTAGATATTCGATTATTCTAGCTGTTTGGCAGAGATGAAACAATTGGGGGAATTGCGGCTTTTAAACCGCAGAGAATTTACAGCTTAACAATGGTGAGGACGCAGGGGCGGTCAAACGATAGTCGAACGGTTGTCAAACAGTCGTCAAACGATCGTAAGAGCTTTTGAAAAGCCACCTCGGGGAATTGCGGAGTGGGACATGCCGCGGAGAATTTGCTTGCTTCGCATCGCGGAGAATTTTGCAGGAAGACCCATCCGGCTGTGAATAAAAGTTTTTTATATCGTCTTCCCCGAGTGCTTAAATCGGGGGCCTGTGTCCCTGCTCAGCCGCCCCTCCTGGATGCGAAGCGAACAAATTCTCCAGCGGCCGAAGGACGCGAATTCCCCGCGGCCCTTGGCCGCAAATCCCCGCCCTTTGGCCCCTACGGCCGCTCGCCAATTGCCAGTCTTTACAACTCCTCAGCCTTTCTTACTTAACAAACTCTTTGACCGCATTCAGATCCTGCGGTTTTAGGCTGCGGACTATCTCTCCTTTTTTAAGCTCCAGGAGTGCGGGAAGTTCTTTTATGCCAAGTTTTTCTACCATTCTGGCATTTCTGTAGCCATCTATTAGGACGATCTTTACTCCGCTCTCTTTTGCATATTTCTCTGTCTCGACCTGAAGGTTTATCTGGCTCTGGTCAATGCTCGAAGTCATCAGCGCACAGACATGGTCCGGGTCTATCAGGACAGAGCGGAGATGCAGCTGCTCAGTAATGTAGGAGTAGGCTGCCATCGATGCAACAGCGCCGTCCCCTGCAGCAGTAACTACCTGGCGCAGATACTTTTCGCGGATGTCTCCTGCGGCGAATATGCCTTCCACCGATGTCTCCATCTTGTCGTTCGTATCGATCCAGCCCCCGCGGGTCTGCTTGACAAGTGATCCGTGCTCACCGAGATAAGATATGTTGGGCTCAGTGCCGACAAAGACAAAGACTCCGGCAACGGGCAGGTCCGAAATTTCTCCAGTCTTTACGTTCTTCAGCACCAATTTTTCAACAAGCCCTTCTCCCTCTATTGATTCAACAACAGAGTTCCATATCGGCTCTATCTTTGGGTTGGAGAGTGCCTGTTCTATTGCAAGCCTGTCCGCCCTGAATTCATCGCGCCTGTGGATTATATAAACTTTTGATGCAAAACGGGTAAGGTATCCGGCCTCTTCTACGGCAACATTCCCGCCGCCTACCACGGCAATAGTTTCATCTTCAAAGAATGCCGCATCACAGACAGCACAATAGCTGACTCCCCCGCCGGTAAATTCAGCTTCGCCTTTGCAGCCTAGCTTGCGGAAGCTTGCCCCTGTGGCAAGGATTATAGCTTCGGCTTCAACTTCGCCTTTATCAGTGATAACGATCTTGCTTCCGTTCCTTATCTCGATCCCGGATACTGTGCAGTCCCTGAATTCCGTTTTGAAGTGTTCGGCATGCTTCTTGAAAGAAACACCAAGTTCTGAACCTGAAGAATGTATAACACCCGGCCAGTTTTCTATTTCGTCTGTTATGTTGATCTGACCGCCGGGGATGCCTTTCTCGAGAAGCAGCACATCAAGGCCGGCGCGGCGTCCGTAAATCGCGGAGGTGAGACCAGCAGGTCCCGCTCCTATTATGACAAGTTCTCTTTTTTCCATAAAAAACGCTCCTTCACGAAATTTTTTTATCTGATATAACTTTCCGAATTCTATATTATTTTCAATTCTTTTTCCACGTCAGGTGCCGTAATATGCCGTTATAGTCGAAAATCCTGTTCATTAGAACAAAATTGCCCGGGGCCATGGATATGAGTATATCCGCCTGTTCGTCCCCGCCTGTCTCGAATCCCATAAAGCCTCCATCCTTAAGAAACCTCGGAAAACTCTCAAAAAAGAGCCTGTAGAGTTTAGTCCCGTCCTCTCCGCCGTCCAGTGCTTCAATGGGTTCGTGGTCCTTAACATCTGACATGAGCCTGTTGACCTCTTTGGAAGGAATATATGGCGGATTGGCAACTATGAAATCAAGTGATCCCGGTGGAATATCGCATACAGAGGGATCTGAATTCAATATTAAACTAAATCTTGATTTTAAATTATATTTATAGGTATTTAAATCTGCCCAATTTAGGGCATTTTGACTTGAATCTATTCCATAGCCTGATAAATTCTGATTTTCCAGAAGCAGTGTTAAACCTATGCATCCGCTCCCCGTGCACCAGTCCGCAAATCTTTCAGCATCAGGACAGGCATTCAGCATTTCTTCTACAAGCAATTCCGTTTCGGGTCGGGGGATCAGACAGCCTTCACCTACTTCAAAAGGCCTGCCGTAAAATTCCGCTTCGCCCAGTATATATGAGAGGGGGACCCTCGCAGATCGCTTCTCTGTCATAGACAAAATTCCCACACATTTCTGCGCGGGAATTTCCATATAGCCTTTGGCTATAAGGAGCGCCCTTTCTATCCCGAGCGCTTTCGAGAGGATCAGGTCAACTGTGTAGAAGGGCCTCTCTATCCCTTCTTTCAGGAGCATGCTGAGACATTCGGAACGAAGTTCGGAGAGTTTCAAATTTTACTCCTTAAACGGTCAGCATTTTAAGCTTTTCCGCCTGATCTGCATCTGAGAGTG
This sequence comes from Synergistaceae bacterium UBA1037, assembly GCA_002316795.1. Classification (GTDB taxonomy): domain Bacteria; phylum Synergistota; class Synergistia; order Synergistales; family Synergistaceae; genus Caenicola; species Caenicola nitritireducens. The sequence goes on along the minus strand of DCEE01000001.1, from coordinate 19,272 downwards.
CGCGTATTAGCTCATAGATGTCTCCGTCCATGACCTGGTCAAGTTTGTAAAGTGTGAGATTTATCCTGTGGTCTGATATCCTGTTCTGCGGATAATTGTAAGTCCTGATGCGTTCTGAGCGGTCTCCTGTCCCGACCTGCCCCTTTCTCTCCGCGGCCATTTCGGCGTTCTGCTTCTGCAGCTCTGCGTCGTAGAGCTTCGTTCTCAGGAACTGCATCGCCTTTGCCCTGTTCTTGATCTGTGATCTCTCGTCCTGGCACGTCACGACTATACCAGTCGGAAGGTGTGTGATCCTTACAGCCGAGTCCGTCATGTTGACGTGCTGTCCGCCTGCTCCGCTGGCTCGGTAGGTGTCGATCTTAAGATCCTCGGTACGGACTTCGATGTCGACGTCCGCTGCTTCAGGGAGGACTGCTACAGTCGCCGTAGATGTGTGTATGCGTCCGCTTGCTTCTGTCTCGGGCACGCGCTGTACCCTGTGGACACCGCTTTCGAACTTCAGGCTGCTGTATGCCCCTGTTCCGTCGATCCTGAAGATTATTTCCTTATATCCGCCTATGCCAGTCTCGCTTCCCGATATGATCTCTGTCTTCCACCTCTGGCGTTCGGCAAATCTCGTATACATTCGGAAAAGGTTGGCGGCAAAGAGGGCTGCCTCGTCTCCTCCCGCACCTCCCCTTATCTCAATGATGACGCTTCTGTCATCGTTGATGTCCTTCGGCAGCAGGAGGATCTGGATCTGCCTTTCCAGGCCCTCGACCTGAGATTCCAGGAGAGCCAGCTCTTCCTTTGCAAGCTCGGCCATCTCCCTGTCGTCCCCCGCGATCATTTCCTTCGAGTCCTTGATCCCCTGCAGTACGGATTCGTACTGCATGAATGCATCTACGATCGGGGTCAGGTCAACGTGCTTCTTTCCAAGCGACTGCATCTCCTGGGGGTCGTTAGCGACCTCCGGATCAGCCATGCGCGTCTCGATCTCCTTATAACTCTGTTCGATCTCCCTTAACTTATTCATCAATTCCATATGTTGTTACACCACCTGTTTTAGTTGCAGGATGGTCCTTCCTGCGTGAAACTGCGGCAGTATCTGCCGCGTGAACCAGTTGTAAAGACTGGCAAGCGATCGGCAAGCGTGAGCAATTGGCAAGCAGTCGTTGCCAGATTTTTGTCCACCCTTACAACTGCTTCACCACTGCTTCAATATTGTTCCCAACTGCTTCACTCTGCGTGTTTTCCGCGGCTGTATCCGGGTGCAAAGCCAAATCCAGCGCGGCCAGGGCAACTTCTATCTGGTCGATCCTTGGTTCCCTTGTTGTGATGTACTGGAGCGAAAGGGCCGGCATTATGCAGTATCTTCCCCAAGTATCAGAGTTTGACGCACCTTTTATGAACTCATATGAGATGCCTATCACCAGAGGCAGCAGAAGTACCCTGCTTCCTATCCTCCACAGCAGTGACCCTCCCCCTATTGCGGAAAATACTATTATGCTGACCAAGATCACTACCAGCAGGAAAGAGGTACCGCAGCGCCTGTGTATCCTCGAAAACTTTGCCACGTTCTCAGGCGCGAGCTCGGCTTCGTTCTCATAAGCGTTTATCGTTTTGTGCTCCGCTCCATGGTATGCAAAGACCTGCTGTATATCCTTCCAAAGTCCTATCATTGCGACATAACCGACAAAAATTATACCCCTCAGTATGCCCTCTGCGATGTTTTTTGTCAGATGTGCAAGGCCCAAGAGGGATGTGAGGTATTCCGAAACAAGCATCGGCAGCGCGACAAAAAGTCCCGCGACTGCAAAGATGGCAACGGCTATCGCTCCTGCCATCTCAAGCGGAGTGATGTTGTCCTCTTCACCGAGGCTGATCTCCGCGGAAAGGGAGAGGGCCCTCATGCCTATCCTCATCATCTCTACCATAGTTGCAAAACCACGGATGACCGGATATTTCCATATGCCCCTTTTGAGCCAACCGGAACCGAGCCACGCCGTGAGCCAGATGGAACCTCCCGGTTCCCTGACCGCCAGCCCCCAATGTTCCGGACCCTTCATAAGCACTCCCTCTATAACTGCCTGACCGCCTACCGGTATCCTCTTCGGAACACCCAACGCAGCGGATATGGTCATCCGCCGCAGAGCAATTCTGATATTCTTCATTCAGACAACATCTTCTCCATGCTCACATACGGCTCACCGCATGGGTGAGCCTCTTTGCATACTCCTTCAACGACACAGGAAGGTCCCGCGACATCAAATATGTCGGGAGCTGCGTCTCTTGCCAGTATCAGCATTTTTCGTGCCAGTTCCCTTATCTCCCACTGAGCTCTTCTGCAAAGCCTCAGAGAGAAGAAATGGTGCAGTTCGCGGGCGTTCATTGTCATCACGAGCCTTGTCTCAGTCCCGTGAGGCAATATGAAGCGCGCGTCCTCTTTCGAGATCCCAAGTGAGACAAGTTCCTCATAACATTTCCAGGCATCTTCTGTCTGCTTCATAAAGAGCGCGTGCGCCTCTTTATTTTCAAGTACCGAAGGAGGCACAATGCACGTCTGTCCCGACATGCCCACATATCGCTGGCTCTGCTGGGAATAGCTTGCAAGTCTGTGCCTGACGAGCTGGTGTGTTGCGACCCTGCTTACTCCCTCTATGGCAAATGTAAATGAGACATGCTCGAATGGCGAAAGATGACCTGACTCCCTCAGCATCTTCAAAAATGAGACGGTCTTTTTTTCGTCAAGTCCTTCAAGGATGTCCATAGCTCCTGAAGGGCTGTAGCAAATTTTAGCAGCGGCAGCGACCACTTTTGCGGCATCCGGGGTGCTTGCGATCAATTCAACTTCTATCGGCAAGGAGAGAGCCTCCTTTCGTCATGTGGAATATCTCAACTGATGCAGGTCGGGAATTACTAGAAAAAAGAGGGGAGCGGCATGCTCCCCTCGTGGGTGAAAGCTATTCTTCTGTACCCTCTTTTGCGCTCTTCTGTCCGTAGTTCATGCCTGCGTACTTCTGACGGAATTTCTCGAGTCGTCCGGCTTCTATTACGCGGCCCTTCTTACCTGTGTAGAAGGGGTGACATGCGTTGCAGATCGAAACCCTCATGTCTCCTGTGGTCGACCTGGTCTCGAATGTATTGCCGCAGGCGCAGGTGACCTTGCAGGTTTCATATTTCGGATGTATATCCTTTTTCAATGTATTGCACCTCCAGATGTTCTGATACGTCTAACATACAGCTGTACATTATATTGCAGGTTTCATAAAGACGCAAGTAAATTTACACTCTGTTTTTCCGATATGTTTGATTGAAAATGGAGAAGAATTTGCTGAGCATGGCTGTGCGGTAATTGAACAGTTGTAAAGGCGGTCAAACGATCGTCAAACGTTGTCAAACAATAGTGAAACGGTCGTATGGGCCTTAAGGTAGTGCCTATCGCTTGCCTCTTTTTTTACACTTTGCTCAGCGAATTTCCCCGTTTGGGTTCGGCCTTTACAGGTACGTTCAGCACATCGACGCCCTCCATGACTTCTACCAGCCTCTTTTCAAGCCTGTCAGCATCTTCCTGCATACATTCGCAGACGATCGAGTCATGTATCTGAAGTACTGTTTTCGCCCCTTTGAACTCTTCACTGATGACCTTGTCGAACCTCATAATGGCTATTTTGGCGATGTCAGACGCGGCGCTCTGTATGGGAGTGTTTACTGCCACCCTGTCTATGGGGTTGTTGCCTCTTCCGGCAGTTGTTGCAACCTCGGCGAGCGGCCTTATGCGCCCGAATATCGAACGAGTATAGCCGGCCTCCTTTGCTTCCCTTACACTCTTTTCAAGATAACCTTTAACGTTTGGAAGGACGCTGAAGTACCTTTCGACCATCGCGGCCGCTTGTGGCCGTGATATGCCGAGCCTCTGAGCGAGTCCGTGGGCACCCATGCCGTAAAGCAGCCCGAAGTTGACCACCTTGGCGAACCTTCTCTGTTCCTGGGTTATCTCTTCAGAAGGAAGTCCGAATACCCAGGAGGCCGTCTCCATATGAACGTCACGTCCCTCGGAGAATGCGCTTACCAGCATCTTCTCTCCGGAAAGATGAGCAAGCACTCTTAGCTCTATCTGTGAATAGTCTGCCGCGACAAAGATCCTTCCTTCGCCCGAGGGTATAAAGCAGTCCCTGAACCTCGAAGCCCATCTGCCGAATACCGGCATGTTCTGAACGTTGGGATCCCTGCTTGAGAGGCGACCGGTGCCGGTGGAAAGGTGGTCAAAGGTGGAGTGGATCATCCCATCTCCCTCTTTTGCTGCAGCAAGGAAAGGCTGCACAAAACCGGACAGTATTTTTGCCTCTTCACGGTACTCTATTATCTTGTTCGGAACATCGCAAAGCGGCTCCGGGAGCCGAGCCAGCTCCTCAAGGACACTCATGTCGGTAGAATATCCGGTCTGTGTTTTCTTTATAGGAGGCAGGTGGAGATGTTCAAAGAGCAGCCATCCAACCTGCTTTGGTGAGTTAAGGTTAATACTTTCCCCCACTAATTTTTCAATATCATTCTCTGACTGCGCGATAGCTTTTGCCAGATCCTTCTCCATCGAAACAAGTCTGGCTGTGTCAGCATATATTCCGTTCCGTTCCAGGTTGGCAAGGGCTGCCGAAAGAGGAAGGTCCAGCTCAGTCATAAGTTTGTCCAGGCCGAATTTCATTATTTCAGGCTCGAATGCATCCCACATTGCAAAAAGCTCCGAGGCAAGCTCTTTCCCTGTGGGAAGTTTTCTGCCCAGAGTCTTCTCTATCGCGCTCCCGCCTCTGTCTGGGTGCAGAAGGTAATGAGCCACCTCAACATCCTTTATCCTTTCCGCAGGGGGCAGCGGAATGTCATATTTTGCAAGCATCTCCCTGTATCCGAAGAGAGTAAGGCTGCCTTTTCCGCACCAGGCAGACCACTTACCCATGGTATCGTTTTCGTCAGGGTCAAGCACGGCGCTCCTGCCCGCTTTATCAAAGAGACAGAAAACAGTTTTTCCATCGATCGCCGCAGATATTGCAAGTTCCGGCGCCTCGAAAAGATCATCATATCCTGTTTCAAGGCTCTCAGGTGTAGCTCTTATCTCGATCATAGGTGTGACTGCCGGGCCTTTATTCTTCAGATTTACAGCAGGTTTCTTCATACTTATTTTACTTGATAGGGTTTTAGTTCCCAGCATCATACGCTCCATAAGCCTCCTAAGGCTTAATCTTGTACACATCTCCGCCAGGATCTCTTCGTCAGGGTCTTTCATGATAAGCTCTTCAAGAGGCACGCTTTCGGTCAGCTGTGGAATTATCAGGTCCCTGCTGGAATAGGCCAGTTCTCTGTTCTCTTCAAGCTTTGACCTTCTGCCCTTCGGCATTTCGTCCAGGTTTTCAAAGATGCCTTCCAGAGAACCGAATCTGCCGATAAGCTCCTTCGCCGTCTTGTCCCCTATGCCTGGTACTCCGGGGATATTGTCGACTGCGTCCCCCACAAGTGCAAGGTAATCGGCCATTGCCTCCGGTCTGAACCCATATTCATCTACAAAATTTTCCTTGTCATATACCTTAAAGTCGCTTACTCCTTTTGAGGGGCGGATTATCTTTATGTTGCCGTTTATGACCTGGAAGAGGTCCTTGTCGGCGGAAAAGATAGAGACGTTCCATCCCTCATCCGAAGCGCTTTTGGCAGTTGAGACTATGTAGTCGTCGGCCTCCATGCCATCCCTTACGAACACAGGTATGCCCATGGCCCTGCTTATGTCGATTATAAGCGGCAGCTGTACCTTAAAACCCTCCGGCGTAGGCTTCCTGCCCTCCTTGTACTCCTTAAAGAGTTCGTGACGCCTCGTAGGCCCCTTAGGATCAAAGAAGAGGCCCACCCTATCAGGTTTCCACTTGTCAAGCCCATTCAGAAGCATTGTGGTGAATCCTACAACGGCGTTGGTAGGTGTCCCGTCAGCAGCTGCCAGAGTCTCGGGAAGCGCGTAAAATCCCCTGAAGGCAAGCCCGTGCCCGTCTATAAGAAGCATGTCTTTGCTCATAATTACCATCCTCTGCATAATAAAAGGTTACTTCATCCATGTACGCAATACATTGTAAATGCAAGGGAAGAGAGAGACAACGTGAGGCCAAAGGCCGCGG
>DCEE01000001.1:1873-12971 GCA_002316795.1 Synergistaceae bacterium UBA1037 | reverse complement strand
GCGTCAAGATTTTCGTCGCAAATTCACCGGCGGACACATTCTCCGGCTGTTTTCACAGCCGCTCGGCCGCCTTATCTTTAGACCAGTCCGTAATAAGCCAGCCTTTTCCGGCACTCTTCTTTTCCGAGCTGTGCGGCTACTTCGAATACACCTGGGCTGACTTTTCTTCCTGTCAGTGCCCATCTGAGAGGGAGAGCTACCTCTTTCATGCTGCTTTCGTTGACTTCGACCCAAGATTTTGTGAAGGCTTCCATGCCCTCTGAGGTGAAGTTTTCTGTATCAAGCAGTTCCCCGTAGAATTTCTTGAGGACGGGACGGCGCTCTTCCTGTATGTCGTCTGCCTTGTATCTCTCCTTTACGGCGTCAAAGCTGATGAAGTAGTCGCTGTATTCGGCGAGCTGGAGCGTTGTCTGGCCTCTGCCGCCCATTGCCTGAAGGGAGGAGGCGAGGTAATCGTCTGAATAGCCGCTGATATCGAATCCCATGTCTTTCCAGAATGGCTTGATTATCTCAAGGAGTTTAATTGGATCCATGATCTTCATCTGTTCCTGGTTGATGTGGTTGAGCTTGTCCATGTCCAGTACCGCGGGTTTCTTTGTTACAGAGGAGAGTTCGAAGAGCTTAATGGCCTCCTCGCGCGTAAAGACCTCCTGTCCGTTCTTAGGCGACCATCCAAGCAGCGCAAGGAAATTGAATACTCCATCGGGGAGATATCCGAGATCGTTGTACTCGAAGACGCTCGTAGCACCCTGTCGTTTGGAAAGTTTTTTCTTGTCCTTGCCAAGGATCATGGGGAGGTGAGCAAAATTAGGGGCCTCGAACCCAAGGGCCTGATAGATCAACAGCTGCTTGGGAGTGTTGATTATGTGGTCCTCTCCGCGGATGACCATGTTTATGTTCATCGTATAGTCGTCTATAACAACGGCGTAGTTATATGTTGGCATGCCGTCCCTTTTGAGGATGACGATATCCTTGATCGTTCCGTCCTGACTGACTGAGGCATTCTCGCTCATCACCTCAATATGCCCGTATACTTCATCATCAAAGGTGACAAGCTTACCTGATGGGACTTTAAAGAGGACTGCCCCGTCGTCTTTATAGGCAAGTCCGGCTTTCATGAGCCGGTCTGCGTATTTCGTATATGACTCCATCCGTTCGGACTGTCTATAGGGACCAAACTTTCCGGGCTTGTCGGGGCCTTCGTCCCAGTCAAGCCCCATCCATCTCATACCATCCATTATCGACCGCTCGTACTCAGCGGTCGAACGTTCTTTGTCTGTGTCTTCTATACGGAGTACAAAAGTCCCCCCGTTGTGGCGGGCGTACAGCCAGTTAAAAAGGGCTGTGTGAGCTCCCCCTATATGAAGTGATCCTGTGGGGCTTGGAGCAAATCTGACGCGGACATTACTTGACATCCTAAAGACCTCCGGTAGTTTTTTAAATGCGGCTGAGCGTTTGTAAAGACTGGCAAGCAATAGTTTAAAAATACTGTCAAACTATGGCCAAACGGTTGTCAGACAGTCGTTTTAAAATGCGGCTGAACTGTTGTCGGTTGTCGAGCAATAGCTGAGCAGTCGTAAAACCGTAAAATCAACCATTCCCGTCTTCCCCGAGTGGGTCAATCGATCCAGAGTGTCTCTAGGTTCTGACTATGACAGGGTTTATCGGCTCTAAACCCAAAGCCGCTGGATTCCCGATTTAAGCATTCGGGAACGACGGTACTTTTGGATTCTTTTTCAAAGCCTGAATTCTCCGCGATGCGAAGCGATGCAAATTCTCCGCGACCGGTTTTGTCGCAAATTCCCCGTGGCATGATCCTTGCCGTAAATTCACCGCAGTCGAGAGACTACAAATTCCCTGAACTTACAACTGCATAGCGATTGCTCAGCGAAGTTCTTATCTATTCTGCTTCCCCCACGAATCCTTTAATGGAACCGTCAGGTTGAAAACAGGTTTGTCTGCCGTGCTTCCGTTATCTGCGCAGAAATAGCCGTGGCGAAGGAACTGGAATTTATCCATTGGTTTTGCCTGAGCCAGGATGGGCTCTAGCAAGGCATCTTCGATCACAACAAGCGATTGGGGGTCAAGGTAATCCTTGTAGTCCTTCCCCTCTTCCATATCGCTCATGTTTTTAAGGGTGAAGAGGTGCCCGTAGAGGTTGACCTTAGCTTTAACCGCTTCTCCCGCCCATGCCCAGTGGAGGGTCCCCTTTATCTTCCTGCCGTCGGGGGCGTCTCCTCCCCTGCTCTCCATGTCGACCGAGCAACGGAGCTCGACAACTTCTCCATTTTCATCCTTGATAACTTCCCTACATTTGATAATGTAAGCATATTTGAGGCGGACCTCTTTGTCAGGAGCCAGACGGAAGAAGCCCTTCACAGGTTCCTCCATGAAGTCGTCGCGTTCAATATATATCTCTTTCCCGATCCTGACCTTTCTGCTTCCGGCATTGTCGTCTTCTGGGTTGTTTTCGGCCTCAAGCTCGTCAACAAAATCCTCGGGCCAGTTCTCCAGGACGACCTTAAGAGGACGGAGCACGGCCATTCCCCGTTGCGCTGTCCTGTTGAGCTCTTCTCTCAGACAGTGCTGCAGAAGTTCGACCTCGACCATGCTGTCCGCCTTTGCAACACCGATCTCTCTGCAGAATCGCCTGATGGACTCGGGAGTATACCCCCTGCGCCTGAATCCGCAGATGGTGGGCATCCTTGGGTCATCCCACCCTGATACGATCCCCGTCGTGACCAGTTCCAGCAGCTTCCGTTTGCTCATAAGCGTATATGTGAGGTTGAGGCGCGCAAACTCGTACTGATGGGGTACGTGCGGAACGTCAACGTTCTCTATGAACCAGTCATAAAGCGGCCTGTGATCCTGGAATTCCAGTGTGCATATAGAGTGTGTGACACCCTCTATGGCATCCTCATATCCGTGCGCGAAGTCGTACATCGGATAGACGCACCACTTGTCTTCGGTCCTGTGATGGCTTCTCTTAAGTATCCTGTAGATAACGGGATCCCTCATGTTGAGGTTGCTGCTGGACATGTCTATCTTAGCGCGCAGCACCCTCGAGCCCTCTTCAAACTCACCTTCAGTCATCCTCATAAAGAGCTCCAGGTTTTCCTCAACGCTTCTGTTCCTGAAGGGAGAGTCCACTCCGGGCTTTGTCAGCGTGCCCCTATTCTGCCGCATGTCCTCAGCGTTCTGATCATCGACATAGGCTTTGCCTGCCTTGATAAGATCTATCGCCCACCGGTGAAACTGATCAAAGTAATCAGAGGCGTAGCAAAGGTTGGCCCATTCGAATCCGAGCCACCTGACATCTTCCATGATGGATTCGACGTACTCGGTCTCCTCTTTCGCAGGATTCGTGTCGTCGAAACGAAGGTTGCACTCTCCGCCGAACTGTTTCGCAAGTCCAAAGTTAAGGCAGATCGATTTCGCATGCCCGATGTGCAAATAGCCGTTGGGTTCAGGCGGAAATCGGGTAATGATGCTCTCCACCAATCCGTTTTCAAGGTCTTTTGTAATTATCTCTTCAAGAAAGTTAAGGCTCTTTGTTCCATCGTCAGAAGCCATTGTAAATTCCTCCAATACTGCTTTCATTATTGCTGATCAAAGCATGTCAAATACAAAGTTTACCATATAAAACCAATCATGCCACCAGCCGTTAAAGCAAGCGGATAATGCTCCCGCCGGTGAATTTGCGACGAAAATCCTGTCGCGGTGAATTTGCAGCAAAGATCACGTTGCGGTGAATTGGACCATATAATTCTTAAAAATTGGATCTCCACGGCCTTTGGACGCAATGCTCCGCGATGCGAAGCAAATTCTCCACAGCATAGAAGTTGCAAATTCCCAGCGGATGAAGTTCCTCCCCGACTTAAGAACAGCTCAGCCATGTCTCAGAACGCCGCTGTTTCCATTGATATCTTTATTCCTTCATATACGACCAGAAGTGTCGCTGTAACTGTCAGTATTATATATAGCCATGTTCCGCAGCTCTTTATTTTGATCGATCTTTCAAGCAGCTCATGCACTTTCCAGCAGAGAGTGACTCCGAATACCCTGATCAACAGTACCGTTGACCAGAATGCTGCAAAGTTGACCGACTGGGCCCACCATGAGATGCTGAATCCGGCATTGAGTCCCTTGAAAAAAACCCACGGGAAAAATATGTGAGTCACCAACGCTACCACAAGAAAAGCTCTGAATATTGACCAAAGCTGGAGCGTCGACCTAGGCGCTCCGTTGAAGTCCGGAAGTTCGCCGTTTTCAAGCAGAGAACAGCCGAAACCGGCGTTGCTGTGAGGTATACGGCTGAATATTACAAAAATGAACATCAGTGTACCGGTAAGTGAAAAAGGCACTGATGCTGACATGTGTTGAGCTTTCGTGAAAGTGTTGAGGCTGAACGGGTCTCCCTGAACTCCGCTTGCCGAATAGTAAAAACCTATTGATACAAAAGCAGCCATCATCGGCACGATAAGGCCGATAAGCTCATTCATCATCCTCTTTGCAGTTGCCTCGGCGGCGGGAGTTCCAAGTGACAGGACTGAGAGTATCGCCAGTGTCTCCGAAAGGAGAGCAAACTGCAGTATCTGCATGAGGTCTCCTCCGTTGTCCATAACAGGTACAAAAGAAAAGAAAGGTATGCTTGCTGCAATAGGGATCAGTCCGGCAAGAGCCAGGCAGGGCAAGTATATCGAAAGCCTGACCGCAGCGTTCTCCGGAAGACTTACAGGGACCGTAATGGACCTGAAGATATCACGAAGAGGGATAAACGAGACGACCGTGCCGCGCCTGCTCAGGCTTTTGCTTGACAGAAATGTATGGATGGCCTCAGCGAAAAGTGCTACGGCAAGCGTTACCAGCATCAGTACCCATGATGAAAAATATCCAAGCAAACTAATGAACAAGTTCTGCATTTTTATTCGACCCCGCTGCCAGAAAAGAGCGCAACTGCAAAAAGGAGGAAGAGTAAGACCATCGAAAGAAGGTGCAAAAAGGGGAAATCAAACCATGGTCCCATTATTTTGCTTCTCAACATTGCCGTCCTCTGTTCAGATATGACTTCGTCTTGATCTTCTCCGTACTCGCGCATCTTTTTGCTGCTTATAAGGTTCCCGCCTGTTTTCTTTTTGATCACATAAATCAAAAAACAAAAAATGACCGCGGATAAAAGAAATATCTTTATCCACGCAGTAAAATTCCAAATGAAATAGCCTGTCTCCAGTGTCGGGATCATTCGGAATTTCCTCCCTGATGGATAGCGTTGACCAGCTGTCCCTTGTTAAGGAGGGAATAGACAGACGGAGAGACCATTGAGTTTATGAAGAGCGAAGGTGTTATCGTCGAATAAAATAGGAATACAAAAAGCATTATCAGGGGTATCATCACCTGAATATCACCGTTCCTGACCTTTTCTGCGGCCTCCGTAGGTTTTCCGAACATTACCCTTGATATGTACCTGACTGAGATCAAAAGGATCAGCATTGCTGAGACCAGAAGAAAGATAGTCAAAAGAGGTGTTACGTAACTGGAAGATCTGTACAGAAACTGCTTTGCCGGGAAACCGACAAACGGCGGAATACCTGCAATAACGCATATCGCAAAGAAAAACGCGGCTCCTGACAGCGGTATCTTCCTGAATAGCCCTGTATGCTGCCACATCTCACCGTCCTCGGTCTGCTGCTTTAATGTGCAGCAAACGAACGACAGCGCCGCAGATGTCGGAAGAAAAAGTATCCACATGGCCACCATGCTTTCTATGGCTCCAAAACCATATTCGGCAGCTGCCTGCGCGGTGTATGTCCCGCTTATGCTGATCCCCATCGACAGCATGAGGAATCCTTTCATAAAAAGTTCGACAGCCTCAGCAAATTTAACCGGGTCTTTTTCATTTGCTGTAAGTATCAGTGACACGAATATCAAAACCAGTCCGAGCAATATAAAAAGATTCGGTATCTTTTCAAGTCCCGGCAGTGGACCATAGAGAGAAAAGACGATCCTGAAGACAACAAAAAGTGCCGCCTGCGCCCTAATGGCAAAAAATACCCTTTTTGATCCATCTGTCACATACGAGGAAGATTTTACAAAGAGGAAAAGAAGCGGGACCACAAGAAAAGCATATGCTAATTTTTCGTTGGTTCCAAGTTTTATTATAGTTGATAAAACTGCAATATTTGTTGTCCTATAATTATAATAAAGTATAATTGATCCTGTTAAAAACATCAGCATAGCCGTGATCCTTGAAATGTAATACCATAAAAGCTCCCTAAACTTTTCTTTAGTTTTTATGATCCCATAAATAAGTCCGGATGCCCCGATCTGCGAGATCAGTATGAAAAAAAAGAGTGAAAAGATCCCTCCGGAGTAAAAGATCCCCTGTATTCCGGCAAGTGTCGTCAGGAAAAAACTTACTTTCGAAAGGTTTAACGTGTCATTTTTATCAGCCATTGCAGCAAGTCCCGCAATGAAGGCAACGCACCCCATCAGAAAGGCTGACATGGCTCCAAATACATCGACCTGCAAAACCGCTTTTATGAGCATTGGACTGCCAGGAGAGAGTGTTTGCGACCAACCTCCGCTGCTGAGTACAAACAATTCTGTTCCCCCCTTGTCCATACCCGTCCATACTGACCATGAAAGTATGATGTTCGCAGTAAGAACAACGATGAAAAATATCTTTAGAGGCCTCAGATTAATATCGCAAACAAAATCCGCACCTTTGTGCCAGCACTTTATTTTTTTGTATAGAAAAAAACCAAAGGGGACAAAGGCCGCTGCGAGAGGCAACAGCAGGCACAGTACGGGTAACGGTATTCCTGGCAGTGATCTGTATAAAAACATTTTTATCTCCTAACTTGAACGCCCTGCAAAGCTTAATGGCAGTTCCAGCCCGCACGATCTCATATACTCTCTGTCGCTGAGAACTCCGGGGACTTCACCGTCGCTCTCTATCTTTCCATTTTTCATTATGATCACCCTTTTACAGACATCCAGCACCATGTCCAGGTCATGCGTGGCGATCACAGCGGTCATCTCTGTCTTGCCGATGATACTTATAAGCCGGCACCTGCTCCTGGGATCAAGCCCCGAAGTAGGTTCGTCAAGTAGAAGCGTTTTCGGCTTCATTGCGAAAAGTCCCGCCAGTGCAGCAAGAGTCTTTTCCCCGCCGGAGAGCTTCCATGGCGCTTTTTTTGAAAGTTCCTCGATCCCCGTATCATGAAGCGCACCCTCGACCCTTGATGCCACTTCTTTCTCGCTTAGGCCTAGATTGCGGGGGCCAAAAGCAACATCCTCCCAAACTGTCGGCAGGAAGAGCTGATCGTCAGGATCCTGGAAGAGAAGTCCCGTCTCTTTTCTCATCGACCTTACCGTATCCCTGTCAAAACTCTTCCCCAAATAAGCTATCCTTCCCTTTAAGGGAGTAAGGCATCCCATCATGAGCATCAGAAGGGTAGATTTGCCCGAACCGTTTGCTCCTGCGATCCCTAGCACATCACCCTCGCTTACCGAAAAGGAAAGTTCGTCGAGGGCTTTTGTGCCGTCCGGGTAAGAATAGCAGATTTTTTCGATTTCAAAAACCTTCAAATTACACACCTTACAGTCAGATCGCCAATAGCCCTTGAAATGTCAAAGAACCTAACGACCAGAAAATATGCCGTCCAAAAGATCCCAAATATGATATCCTGCCGCGACAGCCTGTTCATATCACGTTTTCCCCGCCAAAGGGCCCCGTCGAACCCCCTGCACAAAAGGGCATTGTGTATCTTCTCAGATCTGCTGACCGAACGCATAAGCAGCGGTCCGCATACGTTGCCTGCGTTTGACAGTGTTATTTTGCCACCCCTGAATACCCTGGCCCTTAGGGTGTTGTGCGCCTCTTCCACAATAAGCCTTATATAGCGGTTCAACAGAAAAAGCTGGGTAGCAAGCACTTCCGGCAGGCCCGCAGCGGCGGCGCACCTGCATAGTCCGTCGAAACCCGCAGCAGATACCATTATAAGCGTCGAAGCCGTGATCATCAGAAATTTTATCATTAATGAAAAAAAGGATATCCATCCCCTTGAGATAATGATCCCAAGGTGCTCTGTACCGATCCTGTCAAAAAATGGGTTCCATATCCCTATAAGGATCACGAAAGGCATCACTGCTGTCATCTTTCTGAAAAGATCCCTGCCTGATACGCCTGAGAAAAGACCGACGAAGATCGGATAAGCGGCAAGTGGAATGATCCTAAGAGTCTGATACCTGTCAAAGGAAACAACGGTTATGATGTAGGCTGAAGTCAAGCATAACAACAACATTGGGGAGAGGGCTGTCTCTCTCCTCTCGTCATATATTTCTGTCCTGTAAAGATCCCTGAGCCTCACTGACGGTTTTTTCTTTTGCTGAACATCATTCCCATGAAGACTGCAAACGTCAGGGTAATGATGCTGCCCACAATACCGGAGACCGTTGTCCCCATATTTTCGGAATATGTTTCCCCCTTGATGGAATAATCGGGCAGGGGCGCGATCATATCCTGGAGGGAAGAGAGTAGTGAGTGGATAAGGGTATGAGGTGCATCCAGCTCCGCGGTTCCCGTTACATTTACTATCGACCACTCCAGCCCGTCAGGGGAAGAAGATGCGTACCAGGCAAAAAAGCCACCTGTCAGTAATGCCAGTACCGAAAAAACAGCCACAGCACGCTTCATTCCATTTTCCGGCTTATCTGGGCTTCCGCCGTTAAGGACCTCCGGCATTCTTGCATATACATATATGATCACCATTGCCGTAGCAAAACCTTCAACTGCGCCTATCGCGAAATGTACAGGAAGCATCAGCATCATAAATACTCCGACCGGAAGGGCGGTGATCCGGGAAAGTGTCGTCTGGAGGACCACAAAGAATGCGCCCATCAGAAGCCCTGCCACCGAAGCTGAGATCGCTCCGGACATTATGCCTTTGGGTCCATCCACCCTCTCTGTTATCCTTTTATAAATGTGGGGATATGCTATGAAACAGGGGAAAAAACCCATGTTGAAAATGTTGCATCCCAATGCAAGCAGACCGCCGTCGGCAAAGAAGAGAGCCTGTACTGTCAATATGGAGACCATGGAAAGGAATGCCCTTTCCGGACCCAGCAGTATTGCCAAGAGGAGCCCTCCTCCGATATGTCCGCTCGAACCTGTTCCAGGGATCGAGAAATTTATCATCTGAGATGCGAAGACAAATGCGGCTAAGACACCCATAAGCGCCGTACCTCTGCTCATGTTGTCATTCTTTGCCGCAGCGGAGCTTTTTGCCGTCAGAAATGCGCTCGCAGCCCAAAATAACCCTCCAACGGCAGGAGAAACAAGCGCGTCAGCCATATGCATTTTTAAACATCTCCTTTAACTGTTGACAGGGCCTCTATGGGACCCGTCCCCTATTATAAGGCAGGATGCCGGTCAAGAGCTAAAAAGAAGCCCGGAACCAACCTGATGACTGCAATTATCAGCATGGGGCGTTAAGATTATAACAACCATAAACAACTAAGAAAAGTTTTAAGTTCTTTAAATCATTTGCAGTTTTTTACCTCTCGATCTTAGATTTATGCTAAAATCAACGTAAGAGATATAGGGCTGTATCTCTAAAAACTTTTTTATCAAAAATCATAATCTCATAAGGAGTGAAACGAATGCAGAATAAGAAGGAAATGCCACTTATCTGGAAGATCGCGATCGGATTTGCGATAGGTATCGTACTGGGCTTTGTAATAGGCCCTATGCAGCAGTCAAGCACCTTCATTTCTAATTTTCTGATACCTCTCCTCGACCTCATCGGTAAGATCTTCCTCGGACTCTTGAAAATGCTCATCGTTCCCCTTGTCTTTGCCAGCATCATCACAGGTGCTGCCTCGATAGGAGATCCCAAGGTACTTGGCCGCATAGGGATCAAGACAATAATTTTATATCTTTCCACTACTGTCGTAGCGATCATCTTCGGACTGCTCCTTGGCAACATCATACAGCCCGGCGTGGGACTCAGCATTGAAGGCGCGGCCGGCGAAGCCAAAGCCGGTGCCGGTATGGTCGATGTCCTGATGGGGATCATCCCCGTTAATCCGCTGCAGGCCCTTGTAAGCGGTTCAATGCTCCAGATCATAGTATTCGCTCTATTCCTCGGCGTATCGGCCACATTGATCGGTGAAAAGGGAAAGGCCTTCCTTAAGTTCAACGAGTCTTTGGCTGAAACCATGTACAAGATGACCGGGATCGTTATGAAATTCGCACCGCTCGGCATCCTCGCATTGATCGCAGTAACTGCGGCTAAGTACGGTCCTGCCGTCCTTGCCCCCTTCGCAAAGGTCATATTTGCCGTTTACCTTGGCTGCGCTCTTCAGGCTGTCGTTGTTTACTCGAGCCTGATCATGGCCGTAGTGAAAAAATCACCGCTCTGGTTCTTTGGCGGAGTTAAAGAGGCAATGCTTGCAGCATTCGTTACCCGCTCGAGCTCGGCGGTCCTTCCGATATCCATGAGAAACGTGCAGGATAATCTCGGAGTCTCTGAGAAAGTTTCCTCATTCGTCCTTCCGCTCGGCGCTACCATCAACATGGACGGAACAGCACTATATCAGGGTGTATGTGCCCTCTTTGTAGCACAGGCTTTCGGGATCCCTCTTTCAATGGGAGCCCAGGTAGGCATCCTTATCACAGCTACTTTGGCTTCGATCGGTACAGCCGGAGTGCCCGGAGCAGGACTGATAATGCTGTCCATGGTCCTCACTTCAGCAGGGCTTCCCATTGAGGGTATCGGCCTTGTGGCAGGCATTGACGCAGTCCTGGACATGGCCCGCACCTCCATCAACGTGACCGGGGACATGTGCGTATCAGCAGTCGTCGCCAGATCCGAAGGAGAAAAGTTCTAACTTACCATCGATCCGGCCAGCAGTTCCGTCTCTTGACGGAACTGCTTTTTTTTGTATTAAGCTATAAGTAATCTAAAGCTCATTACTCAGCAAGGGGTTGTTGTGAAGCTGCCGGAAAGTCTCCGGCGTGAAACGGTTGTGAAACAGTGGTGAAGCAGTTGTTTAAGATAAAACAATAATTCAGATGTCTTTAAAAACAATTGCT
>DCEE01000001.1:0-1736 GCA_002316795.1 Synergistaceae bacterium UBA1037 | reverse complement strand
CTTCACAATTGTTTCACGGCGATAAAGATCGCCGCTTCACGCGGCATTTCTTCTGCCGCAGTTACAGAATTGCATGTCGGTAAGTCAGCGCCGCGCTTTTAGATTTTAGCGATACCTTCACCAATATCGCAATTGGGGCAGATCGCGAGTGATGACGACGCAACTTGTGATGCTCCGAACCGAGGCGTATATTAATACGTTGAGGTGATGGAGCATCGCATGTTGCTAAGTCAGCGCCGCGAGATGCCCCAATTGCATACAAAAATCCCCGAGGGATTAGACACCCCTCGGGGATTTGTTGCTTTCAATGGCGCGCCGGACAAGATTTGAACTCGTAACCTTCGGATCCGTAGTCCGATGCTCTATCCAGTTGAGCTACCGGCGCAGTTCGTTATTGATGGCGGTGAGGCAGGGATTTGAACCCTGGAGGGCGGTTTTGGCCACCCTACCCGCTTAGCAGGCGAGCGCCTTCAGCCTAGCTCGGCCACCTCACCAACAGGGGCTATTTTATTTCTCCTTACCGGCTTTGTCAATACCTTTGACAGCGCTGTTACTGCTTATCTTCAGATTTCGCCTCAGGATCAACATCAGCTGACGCAGTCGCGGGGAAGATCTCCGGATCAAGGACCTTTACCTTAGCCCTCTTGAGAAGTTCTTCGTAGAACTGCTGCTGCTTTTCCTGTGCCTTCTGGCTCCTTATCATGGCAACGACATCTGCACTGACTTCTTCGTAGCTCAGCTGCTTCTCAGCCTCTTTGCTCCTCTTGATAGCAAGATAAGAATCACTGCTGGTCACCGGCATAACAGGAGAGACCTTGTTGAAAGGAAGGGCCTTGAGAGCCGCAAGTGAATCGACCATCATCTGCTCAGTTATCAGCACCGGCTTGTCGTAAGGAGTCGAAGACATTATGTCGGACTTGTGTGATTCCATTACCTTATCCCAGCCCTCTCCCCCTTCAAGGGACTTCTGCGCAGCCTCGGCAGCTTCGTTGCTCCTGAAGGTGGCGAGGTTTACTTTGAAGCCTGCAGGCTGCTTGTACATAAATGTCTTTGCAGAGTCATAGAACTTGCGGGCTTCGTCGTCAGGGACACTTATCTCAGCCGAAAGGGCATCCATGACTTTCTTCTGCGAGATCTGTTTTTTTAAGTCGTCCTTTATCTGCTTCTCGGTGATACCCGAACGTTCCATAAAAGCCTTGAACTCTTCTCTGGTGGGATAACTGTCCATTATGTTTTTGTAGGCTTCCTCGATCTCGTCCCCGGTCACATCGATTTTGCGGCTTTTGATCTCCTTTTCAAGCTCGGCTTCTATCGCCGTACTGTCGAGGATCGCCTTTCTCATAAACGGGATGTCTGCAGACGTTACTTCTCTGTCAGAACCAAGCTGTTCAGCAAGCTGCATCGTTCCTTTTTCAATGTCAGAACGCATGACGTCTTTCCCGTCTATTTTCGCAACAGCATAGTCTTTCGAACCGTCAGCGCTTCTGCCGGATCTGGCATACAGTCCATATCCTGCGAAACAGGAAAGCACGAACAAAAGTATTACTGCTATCATTATCGCCTTCACATGTGACCTTAGATATCTTAACAAGGAAAATCGTCCTCCTTCAAAATAAAAAGCCTGGGTGCGATCGGATGGCACATCCGATGTGAAACTGCGGTGCTCAGCACCGCGTGAAACAATGGTGAAGCGGTTGTAAAGACTGGCAAGCAGTTGGCAAGCAGTCGTAAAAATC
>DCEE01000058.1 GCA_002316795.1 Synergistaceae bacterium UBA1037 | reverse complement strand
CCGCCTATCCCCATCAGGTGGATATTTTTCGTCTTAAGGTCTTTGTCAGTAACAGTTGCCAATAAAAACTCTCCTTTCAAAAATAGGAAGAGACCGCAAGCCACAGGTCTCCGCAGATCTGTCCGGCGCCGTTGTGCCTTTCTTCTTTCCTGTTGTCCTTTTCATCCAAGAGGATATGATACAGTCTCATGATGTTTTTAGCAAAAGCTTCGCCGGCTCCCCTGCCGTTCCAGATAACGCCCCTGTTTTCCGAGGAGAACGAAACCGCATTGTGATACTGGTGATCATCTGCGGCACCTTCCCATGGTATCACGAGCGACGGGATCCCGAGGACCGAGACCTCGGTCAGCGTCGATCCTCCGCCCCTTACGACAGCAATGTCCGCAAGGCTGTAAAGCAGCTCGGTCTTCCAGACTTTCGGAAGAAGGAATACATTATCCTTTGCTTTTTCCGTTTCTTCCGATACGGCAGGTATGATAAAGGTCCATGATGAAAACTCTTCTTTTGATGCTGCCTCCAGGACAAGATCCTTTATCGTGGCGCTGCCCAGAGATCCTGAAAAGACCAGGACCTTCGGCCCGTCCGGGAGTTCCCCCGGCAGTCCGAGTTCCGACCATGCCTTTTCACGCGGCAACAGATCAAACTCCCTCACCGGAACTCCTATCCTCGTGTATTTTGAGGCGGGCAGTGGAAGACATTCCCTCCAGCCTGAGAATATCTCGACCCCCATTCGTGACGCTATCCTCGTTACCTTTCCGGCGTACGCGTTCTGCTCGTGCACCGCCGACGGGATCCTCAGCATTCTGGATGCGAGGAGAACAGGGAAGGTCACATACCCTCCGAAGAGAAGCACGAAGTCCGGCGACTCGGACCTGATGAAAGCCGCGGATTCCCTGAGCGCAGTGAACTGGCCCCAGGTACGCTTCAGCCTGTCAAGTCCTTCTCCCGAAAGCGGAGATCCGTCAATATTCAGCCGGTACGGCTCTATCCCTGCGGAGGCATATATTTCGAGCTCAAGCGGACGCCTGCCGCAGATGTACGATACAGAGACATCCGGCTTGTTTCTGCCGATCCACCGGCCGAAAGATATGGCCGGCCAGATGTGGCCTCCGGTCCCTCCCGCCGCCAGGATCAGTTTGCCGGTCATGGCCTCTCCTCCCTGCCGTAGCTCTCTTTTTCCAGCCGCAGCATTATCCCGATCCTTGACCACATAGTCAGCAGCGAGGTGCCTCCGTAACTGATAAAAGGAAGAGGCATCCCCGTCAGGGGTATCAGCTTTGTAACTCCTGCCACATTTATCACCAGAGGCAGGATCACAGTCAGGGTGACCCCCCATGTGAGCGACGACTTGAAGCCGTCAGGGACCCTGTAATAGACCATCCTGGTCTGGCTGACCCAGAAGGCAAAAAGTCCTATCACGCCCAGTGTGCCCATCAGTCCCAGCTCTTCGCCTATCGCGGCATAGATGAAGTCCGTATAAGCGGCAGGAAGGTAGTTGAGCTTCTGAAAACCGTGTCCGAGCCCCGTTCCCCAGAAGCCTCCGTTTGCAAATGCTATCAGCCCCTGTATCGCCTGAAAACCCTTGTCAAGTGGGTCGCTCCAGGGATCCATGAACGCCGCGACCCTTCTCATCCTGTAAGGTTCAAGGAATATCAGCAGGGGAAATATGAGGCCCCCCAGCAATCCTCCTGCGATAACGGGCCACTTCCATCCTATCCTCTCCACATACATCCCCATCGATACCAAAAAGATCAGTATTATTGTACCGAGGTCGGGCTGCAGTGAAAGCGGCAGGGCAGCTATACCCACCAGCATTATCGTGGAGAGGAAAGCCTTTCCCGGGTCCTTGTCCCACCTTGAAAGCAGTTTGGCAAGGTGCAGCGCTATAGCAAGGCATAGCAGCTCACCCGGCTGTATGGATATCGACGAACCCGGAACATTTATCCAGCGGCTGGCTCCTCCCACGTTCATCCCTATGCCGGGAATGAGGGGAAGCCAGCTCATCAGCCATGTCAGGATAAGTATAGGAGCGCTCATTTTTATCCAGAAACGCAGGGGGACGGAAAATACCACGAACATCCCTGAGAGTGCTATAAGCAGCCACTGCGCCTGCTTTATCCCCATCTGAAAAGGCGTTCCGGTCTGAGTGAATGAGTTCGGGCTTGTAGTGGATGTGATCATAAGGATCCCGACCCCGCTCAATATGAGGGGGATGACCCAGATAAAGGGGTTGATCCTGTAGTGCCTCTTATTTTCCCGAATTTCGTCCGCTCTCAGCATGGCCTATGAATCTCTCTCTATGATCCCTTTTACGATCCGGCAGAAATGGTCTCCTCTTGCGCCGTAGTTTGGGTACATGTCCCAGCTGGTGCACGCCGGCGAGAGCAGCACCGTCTCTCCGGGCGCCGCAATTCTGGAAGCGGTTTCCACAGCCTCTTCCATGGTCGAGACCACGGAGTAATTTTTGAATCCTGCCCCGTCGAGAGCCAAGGCGATTTTTCCCTTCTCTTCGCCGAGGAGCACCGCGCTTTTGGCGTACTTCAGGACGGCCTCGGCAAGCGGGGCGTAATCCTCGCCCTTGCCCCTGCCGCCAAGTATCATTACCTTGTCCCCGTCAAGGGAACTCATAGCTGTCACTGTTGCTGCAACATTGGTGCCCTTCGAATCGTCAACGAAGGTTATCCCCCTGAATATGCCTGCAAATGCGCAGCGGTGCTTCGGAGGTTCGTATGCGGAGATAACATCCGGAGCTGCCGGACTGAGGCCGAGGAGCACAAGCGCCGCAGTTGCCATCGCCGCGTTTTCGATATTGTGAGATCCCAGGAGCCTGACCGCTTCGAAATCAAAAAGTTTTATCGGCTCTATGCCGGAATCCGGGCATAAATATGCAGCAGAGCTCTCCCTGTCCAGATATATGCCCCTTCCTGAGGGATCCGGCCTGTCCCAGGTCAGGGGGCAGTCCCTTCCCTCAGGGACGCCCAGAGCTTCGCAGTCCCTCCTCTGGCAGATGGCCGTACCGTCATCCTTCAGGCGCCGGATCACATTCGCCTTGGCTTCTACATACTTCCCGTAGGAACCGTGCCAGTCTATGTGATCAGGTGCAAGATTGGTGACGACGGCGATGTCGCACATGAACCTCTCAAGCCTGCTGAGCTGGAAACTGCTCAGTTCAAGGACCAGATAAGCTGTATCCATAAAGGCGGCATTCGCTGCGGGATCGCCGATGTTGCCCCCCGTCATCGAGACCGCTCCGGATCTTTCAAGAAAATAGCCCGCCATAGAGGCAGTCGTCGTTTTGCCGTTGCTTCCGGTTATCGCTATTATCTTACCTGACAGGAAGGGATATACGAAGTCAAGTTCGCTTGTGACAGGTATCCCCTTAGAAGATGCCTCAAGCAGGATCGGGATGTCAGACGGGATGCCCGAGCTTACAACTATTTCGTCAGCCTCAAGAAGTTTTTCAGTGTTCCCTCCGGATTCCCACCTTATTCCTGTGGAGCCGAACGCCGCGGCTGTTTCCTGCGGTATCTCATTAAGATCCGAAACGAACACGTCCGCTCCCAGTTTTTTTGCAAGCTCCGCCAGCGATCTTCCGCTGACCCCTGCACCGATCACAGAGAGCCTTTTTCCCTTGTAAGCAAGATCATTGACCATCCCGACTCCCCCAACAGATCAGATTCAAGTTTATGCCAAACGGTTATTTTATACCAAAACCATCAGCATTAACAATACGGACATAAGCACCAGCATGCCGACGGCATGTATTATCCAGAACCTTGTCACTATCTGAGTCTCTTTCCACCCGAGCATCTCAAAATGGTGGTGTACCGGACTCATGAGGAATATTTTCTTGTTGAAGCCCCTGATAGAAATTATCTGAAGGGCTACTGACATTATTTCCAGTCCAAATATGAATGAAATTGGTATTACAAAGATAAATGCATCCGATACAACGCACAGGGAAAGGAGAAGTCCGGCAAAAAAGTGCGCTCCGACATCTCCCATGAAAACGTTTGCAGGATGGCAGTTGTGCCATAAAAACCCAAGACATATCCCTGCGCCCGATGCGATAGGGAAGATGATCGAAGGTTCTCCTCCCAGAAACGAAAGGGCTCCCAGAAGAGAGATAAGCACAGACCCCGCAGCCAGCCCGTCAAGTCCGTCCGTAACGTTCACCGCATTCTGAAGCCCGACTCCGGTGAAGACAAGAAGAACTATGCCGACATACCTGGGTACCGAGACAAATACCAGGTCAAGGGCGGGAGGAGTGGTCCACAGGGCCCATGGTACTGTCACGGCGATCTGAAGGGCCAGTTTTTCCATGCTCTTAAGCCCGTCACTCGACCTTTTCGAATACTTCAGCCAATCATCCAGTAAGCCCACCGCTGCGGCAAGGACCGGATAGAGAGCGATCTTTCCTATCTTGTGGAGGTCTGAGTAGGGGCTTAGGAAGTATCCTGCGCAAACTGCGGCAAGGAAGACGGGGATAAATATTATCCCGCCCATGGTTGGAGTTCCGGTCTTGGTCTTTTCATGCCACGACGGACCGTAGAGCTTTGCGACCTGCTCTATTTTAAGCCTGTGCATTTTGTCCGTCCACTTCCCCTGAAGAAATATCTCTGCGGTCAGTGAGAAGAAAAGCACGAGAACAAATCCGGTATACATATCAGCCCTCCGTCAGCAGCGCTGCGAACCTCTTAAGTCCGTATGAGTTCGACCCCTTGACCAAAACGACCGAATCGTGTCCGGCAAGCTCCTCGGCAAGAGGTGTAAGCTCTTCAAAAGTCATGTATCTCTCGGCGTTTGCAGGAATGACTGCCTCAGGATCGAACCATTCCCCGCCAAGAAGAAGCACCCTCCTGAAGCCTGTGATCATCTTGAGGATCTCCTGATGCCACATGGCTGAGGATCTTCCAAGTTCTCTCATTCCGCCCAGTACGGCATATGGGGTAAGTGATGAGCTCTCTGCCACACTGAGCGTATTCTTGAGGGCGGCTCCCATGGAACTGGGATTTGCGTTGTACGCTTCGTCGATCACCCATTTGTTTCCGGGCAGCTTTTTGCAGATACCCCTGCCCGCTATGGGCACGAACCCGGAGAGAGCCTCTTGCACCGCATCTTCGCTTATCCCGTAGTGAAGGGCTGTGAGAAAGGCATAACCGACGTTGTAGGAATGCTGCAGCCCGAACAGGTTCGCCCTGAGTTCGACACTTTTTCCCATGAAGTCATAAAAGGAGGCAAGCGCTGCTCCCCCGTCATCCAGTGACAGTTTCTGGTCTGTGATCTTCAGGTCGGCTCCGGCGCACTTCCCGACACCGATTTTATTAATGTTATTATATTTATAGGACAATTCATTTCCGAGCAGCATGTTGTCAGAGTTATATATGATCGTGTCAAGCATTTTCGACTCACATATTTCCATCTTTGCCCTGAGAACTCCCTCAATGTTTTCAAATCCCTCAAGGTGGGCAGGCGCGACTTCGGTTATCACCGCTGTTTCGGGCGGGAACAGCGAGACCATCTCCCTTATTTCGCCGAAATGGTTCGTTCCGAATTCAAGGACCAGGACCTCTGTATCCTCAGCCATTGCAAGGATCGTAAGGCTGCACCCGACTACAGTGTTGAAGCTTTTTATTGCGCTGTGCACCTTCTTTTCTGTTTTCAGAAGGCTCACCGTCAGCTCCCTGGTAGTCGTTTTGCCCACGCTTCCGGTTATCCCTGTCAACCTGGGGGAGACACGCTTCAGGTAATCCCTGGCTATAACGGGGAGAGCAGTGGCTGTGTCCTGAACGGCTATTACAGATACACCGGAAAACTCAGGTTCGTCAAGCATCAGCTCCTCAACTCTGGAGATGTCCACCAGGAGAAGTTTGGCTCCCCTTTCCATCGCGTTGTGGACATAAAGGTGGCCGTCCGTTTTCTCTCCCCTGAGTGCCACAAAGGCGTCGCCGGGCCCGACGTCCCTGCTGTCGCTCTTCCACGGCCTGCACAGCCTGACATCAGGCCCGCAGTGGATGCCTTCAGCCCATTCCGCCGCATGAGAAGCCATCACGTGGTCCATCAGATCACCTCTTTGCCGTTTTCTCTGCACCACTCAACGACAACATTTTTGTCTAGGAAGGGTATGGGACCATCCTTCAATATCTGGTACGGTTCGGGTCCTTTTCCCGCAATAAGGAGTATGTCGTCCGGACCCGACCTTTTCAGGCCCTCAAATATCGCGGCCTTCCTGTCGACTATCCTTTTGTACTCCCGTGAATGTTTTCTTGCTCCGACCTCTATCTCGGAGACTATAAGATCGGGATCCTCGCTCCTGGGATTGTCCGACGTTATGATCACGGAATCTGCAAGTCTCGCAGCTATTTCTCCCATGATGGGGCGTTTTGTCCTGTCCCTGTCCCCGCCTGCTCCGAAGACCACGGCCAATTTGCCCTTACATACGCTCCTCAGCGTCACTAGGACCTTTTCAAGTCCGTCGGGACTGTGGGCAAAATCTATCACGCATGTACCGGAACCTGAGACCAGGTAACGTTCAAGCCTTCCCGGCACCTGTTTCATTCTCAGCAGGCCTTCCAGCGCCTCCTTGTCTCCCACTCCAAGCGACCAGCAGAGGGAAAGGGCCTGAAGCGCGTTAAGGATGTTGTACTCTCCCAGAAGCGGCAGTCTTGAGGCGACAGGCATCTTAGAGTCGGGGGTACGTATCTCGACATCCATGCCTTCCGCAGAAGTCCCTTTGATCTCCGCGAAGAACTTTGAGGATCTGTCTTTCGTGCCGTAGCTTATGGCCTTGCTGCCAAGCTCGCCGAAAAGCCTCATCCCGTAGCTGTCGTCTATGTTGACCGCTGCAAGCCAGTTGTTTCGCATGTATCTTTCAAACAGCATTTTTTTGGCCAGGTAATAGGATTCCATATCTCCGTGGAAATCAAGGTGGTCGACCGTAAGATTAGTGAAGCCTCCCCTGTCGAACCTTACTCCGTCTATCCTGCCCTGCACCACAGCATGGGAGGAGGTCTCCATCACGCAGGCACCGCAGCCGTTCCCTGCCATCCTGTCCAGCCAGTACTGCAGGTCAGAACCCTCGGGGGTGGTATGTTCGGCATCCTCCGCAGTATCCCCGTCGTCATAGTAGATCGTGCCGAGCAGTCCCGTCTTGATTCCGGAATTTTCAAGTATGGATTTTGTCATGAAAGTCGATGTGGTCTTGCCGTTCGTACCTGTCAGAGCTATCATTTTGAGCTTTTTCGCAGGTTCGTCGTAAAGCAGGGATGCAACTACCCCCATGTTGCGTCTGATATCTTTTGAGATTATCTGGGGTATCGGCAGATCCAGCCTGCGTTCGCAAAGAAGCATCACGGCACCGGACCTGTATGCCTTTTCTGCATAGTCATGTCCGTCGCTGTGCTCCCCGCTCACACATGCGAAGAGAGATCCGGGACCTGCTTTCCTGCTGTCCGAGACCAGCCGTGTGATCTCGCCCTGATCTTCCGTTCCCCGGTTTTCAGGCAGCCAGAGCGTATGGTCAAGGTCGCTCTTTTCAAGTTTTTCAAGCAGTTTATCCACTCTCATGCTAAAACACCCCCGTATGCTGGTCTGTTCTGAATCTTTTTAAATGTCTCCCGTCCTGCGCTTCGTTCCGGGATCACCTGATGACCTTGCCCTTCCTTGTGCACCAACCCATAAGGGTATCCTTGTCGGAATATGGGACAAGCCCCTCCTTCAGGATCTGGTAAGTCTCCGGCCCTTTGCCTGCAAGCACGAGGATATCTCCGGGCGAGAGCATATCAAGTCCATACCCGACTGCCTCTTCCCTGTCGACCATCACCGTACATGCAGAGCTGTATCGTTTCGCTCCGCTCAGTATTTCTTCGGCGATCATCCGGGGATCCTCGCTTTTGGGGTTGTCGGAGCTGATTATCACGTGGTCTGCCAGGCGCGACGCAGTCTCTCCCATAAGCGGCCGCTTACTTTTGTCGCTCTCGCCGCTTGCGCCGAATATGACGGTCAGCCTGCCCTCACAAACCGACCTCAGAGCTGTGAGTATCTTTTCAAGTCCGTCGGGGTTATGCGCAAAATCTATCACACACGTCCCGCTTCCTTCGATGATATACCTTTCAAGGCGGCCGGGCACCTGTCTCATCTTCGAAAGACCGTCAAGAGCCGCCTCTGTCTCTGTTCCGGACGTCCATGAGAGCGACAGCGCCTGGAGCGCATTCATCACATTGTATATTCCGAGAAGCGGAAGCCTGGCTCCGATCGGGATACCGCAGCCCGGCATGGTTATCTCAACATCCGTTCCCTCTGCGGATGCCTGCTTTACCTCGGCAAAGAAATCCGCATTCCTGTCTGAAAGGCTGTAGCCGACGGACCTTTCGCCAAGTTCCCTGTGCAGAAGCGCTCCGTAGGGATCGTCAAGGTTTACCGCCGCACGGCGCTCACCCCTCATATAGCCGTTAAAAAGCCTTCTTTTTACCTCGAAGTACGACTCCATATCCGCATGGTAGTTAAGGTGATCCACTGTAAGGTTTGTAAATCCGGCCCTGTCAAAAAGGACTCCGTCGATCCTTCCCTGGCATATCGCATGTGAAGAAGCCTCCATCACACAGGCGCCGCATCCGTTCCGGACCATTCTGTGAAGCCACAGCTGCAGGTCGGATCCCTCGGGAGTGGTATGTTCCGCATCCTCTTTGTCCACACCGTCGTCGCATCGGACCGTACCCAAAAGGCCGGTTTTGATGCCTGAGCTTTCAAGTATGGACTTCGTCATGAATGCGGATGTGGTCTTCCCGTTGGTGCCGGTGATACCTATCATTGTAAGCCTCGAGGACGGTTCCCCGTAAAGGACAGAGGCCACCCTGCCCATGTTCCTTCTGACATCGCCGCAGATCAGCTGCGGGATGCCGATATTCAGGGGATGTCCGCAAATCAGGAGGGAAGCGCCGGAAGAAACAGCCGACTGAGCGAAGTCATGTCCGTCGGAGTGTTCGCCCTCCACACAGGCAAATATCGACCCCGGCCTGACTTTCCTGCTGTCCGAGACCAGTTCGCAGACCTCGGTCTGATCAGCCCGTCCGCAGTCGCCTGCGTCATGGATCGTGATATCCAGAGGGCTTTTTTCCAGCAAAGAGAACAGAGAGCTTAACTTCATATAAACACCTCCATCAGATCCAAAGGGCAATTTTAGTGCCGGTATGTTCGATAGGTCAAGAAGTCAATTTTTCAGGATCCGCCGCTGCCGCTCAGTTTGCTTTCGTCCTCATCGGACCGTTTCCCGAAGGGGATATCTGCATGATGTCCTCCGCGATCGACTTAAAGATCGGCGCTGCGATCTGTCCGCCGTAGTACCTGGCTCCCTTAGGTTCTCCAAGGCTGATCATCATCACATACCTGGGCTTCTCTTCCGGCCAGAACCCGACGAAGGATGCCACGTAATGCCCCTTCGAATACTCCCCAGCCGCAGCTATTTGGGCAGTTCCCGTCTTCCCTGCAATCGATACTTTAGGTGAATAAGCCATTTTTCCTCCGCCTTCACTGACTACTCTCTTCATTGCCGCTCTCATGAACTCGGAGGTGGCCGGAGACATTACCTGGTAGCGGACCCTTCTTCCTCCCTTGTGGATCACTTTTCCGTCGGTGTCCAGCACCTCTGCTATCAGGTACGGCTTCAGAAGCGATCCGCCGTTTGCTATGCTCCCTATCGCCATTACAGCCTGCAGAGGTGTGACCGCGATCCCCTGCCCGATGAAAATGTTGGCAGGAACAGTACCGAGCCACTCTTCGGGTGACTTTATGAGACCTGATTCCTCTCCCGCAAGCTCGACCTCGGTCTTCTCCCCGAAGCCGAATTGTCTGAGCATACCGTACGCCTGATGCCGAGGTACGCCCATCGACATCAGACTCATGCCTATGTTGCAGGAGTTCATCAATACATGAGTCAGATCCTGCATTCCGTGCGCTTTTTTGTTTACATCGCTCATGGTCTTGTCCGCCAGCTTCATGGTGCCCCTGCAGTTATAATGGCTGTTCTTGTTTGCAGCTGCCGTTTCAATAGCTATCGACATAGTGATCGGTTTGAAGATGGATCCAGGTTCAAATACTCGGCCCACTACATTATTCCTTACGGCATCCTGATCCTTGAGGTTCGTCCTGTCGTTCGGATCCAGCGACGGATAGCTTGCAAGGGCAAGTATCTCGCCCGTGAGAGGGTCCACGCACACTCCTGCGCCCCACGAGGCGTTTGCCGATTTGGCGCCCTCGCTCAGGCGCCATTCCATGATCTGTTGGATGCGGGAGTCAAGAGTAAGTTTTATCGTTCCGGAGGTGTTTTTCAGGACCCCGGATTTTCCGCCCATGATGTCCAGAGTCTTGCCCTTTGAATCCCTCGTCAGAAACCTTGTCCGTGGGGGGGAGTAAAGAATATGGTTCCATGCAAGCTCTACTCCTGCCTGCCCATAGTCGTCGATATCACAGAAGCCGAGCACGTGGGAGGCCAGTTCTCCGTGCGGATATACCCTTATCCTCTCGCTGATGGTGTAAAGCCCCGGTATTTCGTTCTTGAAAAGCGAATCAGCCTTTTCCTTTGGGACGTTTCGCGCTACCCAGTGGAAGCGGCCGGTCAACCCCCTCCGGAATTTCTTTGCGGTGCTTTCACCAAAAGGTCCGGTCAGCAGATCCGCGCTTTTGGGATCCCAATACTTGGGGTCGATAAAAAAACTCGTGGCAGGTACAGAGACTGCAAGCGGGATCCCGTTACGGTCTATGATCTCCCCCCTGGAGGCGCTGACTGCCACGCTGGCCCAGTATTGTTTCTGCGACTGCCTTACTACCCGGATGTCGGGGTTTAGCTGTATCCATGCCGTACCGGCCGCGAGGACTGCGAGTGCGACATATACAGCCCCCCATACAGACTTTGAGCGCCTGATGCATTCAGGCTCGTTTTTCTTAATTCTTGGCATGTGCCTTCCTTACAAAAGGATTGATGTAATCCAGGAAGCCTATCTCCTCTTCCGTCGGATATACCACAGCCTGCGCGGTGAGAACGTCCGAATTTTCCACCTTGACGACCCTTATGTTCTCAGCGTTTACCATACCGAGCTCTTCGCGTGCGTAACTGTATATCCTTGCCGGAGACAGGAGCTCCGAATATTTTTTTGACATTTCAAGGTTATTTTCCCTGCATGCCTCGATCCTGCCTGCTGTTTCGGAAATTCGGTGTTCAAGGTAAAGTCCGTACAGCCTAAGAGTTCCCAGAGCGGCTGCGCAGATAAAGACGAATAAAAAACATATCACGAAAAGCGATGAGTGAGGCCTTTCAGCTTCATGTCGGCATTCTGTGTATTGCATCGGCCTTGTCTCCTTTCCCTGAAATTCCTGTCTCAGATCCAAATATCCTCAGTTTGGCGCTTCTTGATTTATTGTTGCTTTCGATCTCGTTTTCGGAGGGAGTTATCGCCTTCCTCGGACTTGACCGTCCCAATCCCTGCTCTTCCCACTTCCTGAACCTTGTTTTGACTATCCTGTCCTCAAGTGAGTGGTAGGATATCGCCAATATCTTCCCGCCAGGCCTTATCACTTTAAGGGCGCCGTCCAATGCCTCTTCAAGCGCATCCATCTCATCGTTTACCGCGATCCTGAGTGCCTGGAATACCTTTCTTGCCGGATGCCCGCCCATTTTTCTCTGTACCGGAGCCGGCAATATCTCTCTTATCAGCTGAACTAGGTCTCCGGTAGTTTCCAAAAATTCCCCGGCTTCTCTCTTTCTTACTATTCCCAGGGCGATGCGGTACGCATGCTCCTCTTCGCCGTATTTCCTGAAGATCCCGGTCAGTTCCTTCACAGAACCTCTGTCCAGTATTTCTTTCGCCGTCATCCTGCTGTTCGTCTTTTCGGAGGCATCCATCCTCATGTCGAGGGGGCCCGATTCCTGAAACGAAAAACCTCTCTCCGGCTCAGTGATCTGCATGTTTGAAACGCCGAGGTCGAAGAGAACTGCCGAGGCGCCGGTCCATCCCGGCCTGTCCGTAAGTTTTTCAATGTGCCTGAAGTTGTCGGCGGTTATTTCAAACCTTCCCCGATAGCGGGAGAGGTTCACGCTTGCCGCCTCTCTTGCAAACGGATCCTGATCGAAGCCTATAACGTAAGCATTGATGCACTTCTCCATGATATATCCGCTGTGTCCGCCCAGCCCCAGTGTCGCGTCTACGGTCGTCCCGACTTCTTCCCATGGCCTGAGTGCTTCAAGCACCTCATTCACCATTACCGGGACATGTTCTTTCATATTCCCTCGAGATCCTCAGCCAGGTCGCTGAAATCCATAAGTACGCCGCTGCGCTGTTCCTCCCACCTGGAGCTGTCCCAAACCTCGAGATGATCTTCGAGTCCGATGAGGGTGACCTCCTGATCGATCCCCGCGTACTCTCTCAGCGCCGAAGGAAAAAGGACCCTCCCCGAACCGTCTATTTCAAGCTCTGTCGCCATTGAAAGGAGCACTCTCCTGAAATCGCGGGTCTTTTTCTTGAAGGAGGAAAGATCTTTGAGTTTCAATATAAGTTCTTCCCATCTGCTTATCGGGTAGAGTGCGATACAGCGGTCTATGCCGATGGTGGCAACAACGGACGAACTAAGCTCTCCTCTGAATCGGGAGGGCAATACCGTCCTGCCTTTACTGTCCAGTTTGTGGTTGTAGCTCCCCACCAGCATGTACTATTCACCCACTTTGCTCCACTTTCTACCACTTTGTCCCACATTATACCCAATGATATTACAAAGCAATACCTTTAAATTTAATCCTATAAACAAAATTAGGTCTAGAGGCTCAAAATATTGAATTTCCGTGACTATGACAGCGTTTTGTTAGCCTTGTTTTTATATAAAATCATATTGCATCCTCTGTGTATGCATACAGAAAAATTAGTCAAACATTATGTTTTTAACTATATTTTAATATTTTGTTAAAATATAAAGAGGCGCGACAGGCCTAAAAGACCAGTTGCGCCTCTTTATGGGGAGCACTCAATAAGCCGGGTTTTGTAAAGGACCGAGTCCTTTCCGGCCATTTATCTAATTCCGCCCTTGCAGACGGACTTAAGCGGTCGTACCCGGGAGTCAGCGGGCAGCCTCGTCCTCCCCTATTCGACCTTGCTCCGGATGGGGTTTGCCTGGCCCGAAGGTCGCCCTTTCGGCCGGTGGGCTCTTACCCCGCCTTTTCACCCTTACCGGTTTTCACCGGCGGTATCTCTCTGTGGCACTTTCCCTGAGTTCGCACTCGCAGGATCTTCTCCTGCATCCTGCCCTGCGGAGCCCGGACTTTCCTCCCGCGCATAGCGCCGGCGGCCGGATCTCGTACTCCCTTCTCCAGTATAACAGATTTTTAACTGAACTTTCCGAGATCACGCCAAATCACTCAGGGTCTCAAATCAAAAGACAAAAATATAGCGGACGCCAAACCGAATTTTCACTTACAATAACTTCGGTTTGGGTCCGCCGTTCAGTTGTCATAAAAAATATCCTAGTGGGAGCGGACGATCTCCTTTATTACCATCAGCCTTGAGAGGGTCGACCGCTCCATTTCTTCCAGCTTCATCGAGATGGAGTGGATGGTCTCGGCAAACGAAGGGATCATTACATGCTCCAGCGCGTTTACCCTTCTCCTTGTCCTCTCTATCTCAAGTGCCATTGACTTCAGGGCCTTTTCCTCCGCGGCAAGCCTGACGAGCCTTGGCATGAGCTTCAAAAATTGTTCCAGTGCGATGTCAAGGCTTCCGGGGGATGTTCCCAGACCGTAGCTCAGTTCCACTTTCTGTTCAGGCAGTTCAAATGAAGGGGCGCGCACGCTCATCAGGTTAACGAACTTGACCTTTACTCTCATGTCGCCGCCGGCATTCATGAGAGTCTGCTCGAGCATTTCAGGCAATGTCTGGGCCCTTGCTAGAAGAAAGCCCGCATAGCATGAACCGATCTCTTTTTCGATCTCCTGCCTAAGCTCCCAGACAGATCTCGCCTTCTCGAGAAACGCCTTAACAAGTGCGTCCTGCTTGTCTTTCAGCAGCTTGTGCCCCCTCTTGGCTACGACAAGCTGTCTCTTGAGCTTTGAAAGCTCCATCCGGTTGGGGTTGACGTTCAGCGCCTTCGCCATAAGAGGTCACCCCTTCCTATGCTTCTTTGGTCTCAAGCGTCTCGTCTTTTTGGGCTTCGAAGAGCGGCTTCAGATACTTTTCGATGTACTCGTCCCTTACTCGCTTGAGTTCCTTTGTAGGAACGATCGTGAGAAGTTTCCATCCCAGAAGGAGCGTCTCCTCCACTGTCCTGTTCTCATACTCTCCCTGACGTACATATTTGTCCTCGAAGAGGTCCGCGAACCTGGCAAATGCCTTGTCTTCTTCAGAAAGAGCTCCCTCTCCGAGTATGACTGCGAGCTCCTTTGCCTCCTTGCCTCTGGAGTAAGCGGCAAAGAGCTGGTTCATCAGGTCTGCGTGGTCTTCGCGGGTCTTGCCCTTTCCAATGCCCTTGTCCTTCAGTCGGGAGAGCGACGGCATGACGTCGACAGGCGGATAGATGCCCTTGCGGTGGAGTCCTCTCGCCAGGATTATCTGACCCTCGGTGATGTATCCCGTTAGGTCCGGGATCGGGTGGGTCTTGTCGTCTTCCGGCATTGTCAGTATCGGGAGCTGTGTGATGGATCCGTTTTTGCCGCGAAGTCTGCCGGCCCGCTCATACATGGTCGCAAGGTCAGTATAGAGGTATCCGGGATAGCCGCGTCGGCCGGGGACTTCCTTACGCGCTGCCGAGATCTCGCGGAGCGCTTCGCAGTAGTTCGTAAGGTCCGTCAGTATTACAAGAACGTGCATGTCCTGTTCGAATGCCAGGTACTCAGCAGCCGTAAGGGCAAGGCGCGGGGTCGAGATGCGCTCTATCGCCGGGTCGTCCGCAAGGTTGACGAACATGACTGTGCGTTCGAGGGCTCCGGTCTTCCTGAAGTCCTCCATAAAGAAGGATGCCTCTTCAAATGTAATGCCCATGGCGGCGAACACAACGGCAAAGTTTGCGTGTCCGCTGATGACGGTTGCCTGGCGGGCGATCTGTGCGGCCATGTGGTTGTGGGGCATGCCGCTTCCGGAGAATATGGGCAGTTTCTGGCCCCTGACAAGCGGGTTCATTCCATCAATAGTCGAAATACCTGTCTGAATGAACTCAGAGGGGTAGTCTCGGGAATATGGGTTCATCGGGTTGCCGTTGACGTCCAGGTAGGCATCCGGGATTATGGGGGCGCCGCCGTCTATCGGGTCTCCCCTTCCGTTGAATATCCTTCCCAACATATCTTTTGACACAGGCAGCTTCAGGACATCGCCGAGGAACCTGATCTGTGTTGTGTTGACGTCGATTCCGGTGCTTCCTTCGTAGACCTGGACAAGGGCTTTGTTTTCAGATATTTCGAGCACCCTTCCGCGCCTGCGCTCGCCTGAGCCGAGACGTATCTCTGCCAGTTCGTCGTAGCTGACATCCTCGATCTTATCAACCATCATAAGCGGGCCGGAAAGGTTGGAGATCGTTCTGTACTCCTTAGGCAACATCATCAATACCACCTCCGGCAGCGCTTAGTTTTCCAAGTTCGGTCTTAATTGCGGTCTCAAGAGCGTCAAGCTTGTTTAGCTCATTCTCTTCGGTGTATCTCATGCGTGCGATCTCTTCCCTGATGGGAAGGTCTATTACGGAGTGCAGCAGCCCTCCGCGGCTAAGCACCTGCATCCCGAGGTGATGGAAGGCAAGGATGTTCCTTAGCATCTTGAACTGCTTGTCCATCGATGCGTATGTGTCTATCTCGTGGAATGAGTTCTGGTGAAGGAAATCTTCCCTTATCGACTTTGAGGTCTCAAGGACCATCCTCTCCTCCTTGGACAGGGCATCGATGCCGACCAGGCGTACTATTTCCTTAAGCTTGTCCTCATCTTCAAGAAGGCTCATGGCTTCCGTTCTGTATCCGCTCCACTCGCCGTCATATATGGCATCCCAGTGCTCTCCCATTGTATGGGCATAGAGCGAATAGCTCGAAAGCCAGTTGATTGCCGGAAAGTGCCTCTGGTAGGCAAGCTGTGCGTCAAGGCCCCAGAAGACCTTGGTGACTCGCAGCGTGTTCTGTGTGACCGGTTCCGAAAGGTCTCCTCCGGGAGGTGAGACGGCCCCTATTACAGAAACGGCCCCTTCCCTCCCGTCGCTTCCGCAGCAGATGGCCCTTCCTGCCCTTTCATAGAACGACGCGAGCCTTGTACCGAGGTATGCGGGGTAACCCTCTTCTCCGGGCATTTCCTCAAGGCGGCCGGACATCTCACGGAGAGCCTCAGCCCAGCGCGACGTCGAGTCGGCCATGAGAGCCACCGAGTAACCCATGTCACGGAAATATTCAGCTATCGTTATCCCGGTGTATATCGAGGCTTCACGTGCGGCAACAGGCATGTTTGATGTGTTTGCTATAAGCAGAGTCCTCTTCATCAAGGGCTGTCCGGAACGCGGGTCCTCAAGTTCCGGGAATTCAAGCAGGACGTCCGTCATCTCATTGCCGCGCTCTCCGCAGCCGATGTATACGACTATCTCTGCATCCGCCCACTTCGCGAGCTGGTGCTGTATGACCGTCTTTCCGGAGCCGAAAGGTCCGGGGACGCATGCCGTACCGCCCCTTGCTATCGGAAAGAAGGTGTCTACTACCCTCTGTCCCGTAGTGAGGGGGATCTCAGGCGGAAGTCTCTTGACGACCGGACGCGGCTTACGTACAGGCCACCTCTGAAGGAGGCAGACCTCATGGTCCTTGCCCTTTGCGTCAGTGATGACCGCGACAGTTTCTTCAACGGTGAATTCGCCCTGCCTGATCTCCCTGACCGTGCCCTTCAGTCCGTGAGGCACCATGACTTTGTGGTCCACAAGCACCGTCTCCTGAACGGAACCGAGGAAGTCGCCGGGAGATACCTCCGCTCCGGCTTCAACCGAGGGAACAAAAGTCCATTTTTTAGTCCTGCTCACCGCCGGAACGCTTATCCCGCGAAGGATGTAGGGGCTTTCTGCGGTCCTTTCGATGCTCTCCAGCGGACGCTGGATGCCGTCAAAAAACTCTTCGATAAGTCCCGGGGCAAGTTCAACGCTCAAGGGTTCCCCTGTGCTTACGACAGGCTCTCCCGGCCTGAGGCCCGAAGTTTCTTCGTATACCTGCACAGAAGCCGTATCATCTTTAAGTTCGATAATTTCACCGACAAGCCCCGCATTCCCGACCCTTACGACGTCGAACATGCAGGCTCCGGCCATGCCTTTAGCAATTACAAGCGGACCGGAGATCTTTGCGATGAATCCTGCTATGGCATTAGGAGTAGCCACTCACATCGCCTCCATTTTCATCATTTCACACCAAAGATATCCATGCCGACAGCCCGCTCCACATTCCTTCTGATCGAACTGAGGCCGACTCCCATGGATCCGCTCTGGTTGGGTACCGGTATTATGCACATATCCGTAGCTTCGTTGACCTCATCAACGGCCTGCTGATATGCGGAGAAGAGGGCCTCCTCAATGAAGAGGGCCGCATATCCCTTACGCGCAAACCTGTTCATGATCTGCCCGAGGGAATCCCTGTTCTCGTCTGTTATCTCAACTACGTCAAGGCCGATAGCCTTGAACGGGAGTATGCTGTCATAGCTTCCGACCGCAGCCATCGGAGAACCCTTATCAGACGTAGCCATGGCGCATAAGCCTCCTTAGGTGGTCCTTGTCGCCCTTGTTCCTCTTGGAGACCGTGATCACCCTTATATTTTTTATCTCGGTTTCCTTAGCCCAAAGATAGGCCGGTATGTTTTCGGGAGCCGACGGACTGTATCTGGCTGTGCCTATTTTATTGAGATAATGGTCGTCAAGGACCTTCTCAAGCGAGAGGATGAGGTCTGAATATCCGCCTGACGCGTCTATCCCGCCTATCACCTTCCCGAAATCGGAGAATTCGACCGCCCTGCCCCAGGTCTCAAATGGTTCGGATATGAGCGATGCCAGTATATCCGCATCTATCGTGCCTCCTTCATGCAAAAAGGGCAGCGCGCCTGCAGTGTCGTAGCCGAATCTTTTGAGCCTCAGCAGGGTCCGTATGTTCTCTCCGTCTATCCTTGTGCGGACCCAGCTTACTATCCCGGGCATATCAAGTTCATGTGCCTTTTCAAGCATCACTTCGAACATCCTTTTGTCTATCAGCCGCTCTACCTCGAGAATGTCCCTGCTCTGTTCCCAGACGGTGATGCATACCGGGATGAGCGTGTTGAGGCCGAACGGAAGGAGCCTGTATTCCTCCGACTCGATGTTGGCTATGATGTCGTCCAGCGGCTGGGACCCGAGAGAGGTGAGAAGGTCCCATCTCTTTTTGCCTCCGGTCCTGACGTTGAACATGCTCTTCAAAAGCACTTTCACATTGTGGAAGTCATAATGCAGCCTCATGATATCGACAAGTCCTTTGTCGGGGACGAAGGCGCGGACTTCTTCGTATATGCTGTGGAGGTCGGACTCGAGGACCTTGTCAAAGTCAGACCCGCCTGACTGGGAAGCAAGCGCGGAGGAATAGGATGTCTCTCCAAGTATCTTGAGGATCGACGCAAGATCTTCGGCATCGATCATTCTCTGCAGAACTCCTGGATCAAGAAGGCGATGCTCCATCGCGCGTATACGCGCTACGGCATAACCATAAGCCCCTTGACTTGACATCAGCCCACCTCCCTCATTCCGCTTCTGACGGGAACAAACGTTTGACTACGTCGGATTCCTGCTTTTCCTGAGCTATCTGGATCAGCATGTCCCATGAGCAGTTCGTGCTTATCCTGCCCCTTGTGAGTATGAATCCCCCGGCTATATCAGGTTTCTTTTCGGAAAAAACGATATTCGTGCCGTTTTCCCTGTTGAAACCGTCAAGCCAGGCCTGATCCAGGTATTTTTCTTCACCTGAAACTTCGAGTTCCTCATCCTTTGTTTTTATAGCTTTCTTAAGAAGCGTCTCACAGAGCTTTACTTGATCATCCCTATCCATCATCCTCATCTTTTCAAGGGAGAGGTCGTAAACATCCTGTATCAGATCACGGCTGGATTGAAGCATCATCCTTTTGACATCCAGATTCGCAACTATTTCACGGCGACGGAAAATCTCGGGACGCTCAACTTCAAAACGGCGAATAAAGCCGGATCTTATTGAGTCGATCTCCTCTCCCGCTCTCTGTGCGATAAGCTCAGCCTTGGCCCTGGCCTTAGCCAGTATTTCATCGGCCTCGCGCTGTGCGTCGCTTCTGATCTTTTCAGTTATCTGGGCCAAAGACATGGTCTTCCCCCGTTCTGTTTAAAGCTTAATGCCGTTGAGCATCAGGATACTTACAAGAAGCCCAAAGACTGCATAAGTTTCGCACATTGCCGGAAGGATAACAGCTTTGCCTATCTGTTCCGGGCGTTTGGATATCATCAGGATGGAAGCAGCTGAGGACTTTCCCTGCCATATTGCCGAGTAGAATCCGGAGATCGCTACCGGAAGGCATGCAAAACAGATCCCCAATCCCTGCCAGACCGTAAGGGTAACGTCGCCCCCTCCGAGGAGCCCGGCCTTCTGAAGAGAGAGGACTCCGA
The DNA here is from genome assembly GCA_002316795.1 of Synergistaceae bacterium UBA1037. GTDB lineage: Bacteria > Synergistota > Synergistia > Synergistales > Synergistaceae > Caenicola > Caenicola nitritireducens. The sequence goes on along the minus strand of DCEE01000058.1, from coordinate 3,595 downwards.
CAAGCAGTCCGTAAATGCCCTGTGTGCCGGGAAGCGCGAGCAGGACCAGCGCGTAGCCGAATTTCTTTGGATCTTCTGTCATTATTCCGGCTGCGGCTTCATTGGCGATTCCAATTCCCCATGCGGATCCTGACCCCGCAAAACCTACTGCCAGAGCTGCGCCGAGTATTACCAGCATAGGGCCCAGCTGTTCGGAAATCGTTGCTAGCATTGTTTCCATAATGAACCATTACCTCCTCAGTTGATAAATGCTGTTTTGAATTTTTAGTAATTTAAAAAATTATTGTTTGTCTTCTGAAAGTCTCGCAAATGTAGTCACGTTGCGCAACGGGGCAAAATCCCTCCCGTTCGCGTCGTAAAATTTCCCGAAAAACTCAACATACTGGAGCCTCAGGGAGTGTATGAACGCACCGAGAAGGTTGACAGCTATGCTGAAAAGATGTCCGAGAACAAAGATCAGCACTGCGAGCAGGATGCCCACATAGGGCGTTCCCGCCACCAGCTTCGCCAGCAGGTTAATGACCATGCCTACTGCAGCGGAGCCAAGTCCCAGGGCCAGAAGCCTGCTGTAGCTCAGCACGTCTCCCAGATATCCCGTAACGTTGTAGAGGCTCAGTATGCCCGAGAAGAGCTTACCTGCGATGCCCGTCTTCGTCCTGCCCTGAGTCGCGACCAGGACCAGCGCTCCGGCGATCGCTATATACTTCGAAAGGTCCCCCGCAGGTCCGCCTATTTTGCCGGAAACCGAAAGGCCCGTCATGAGAAGACCGCACAGGAATAGGATCCACCCGCCGTTGTCTGCGAGGGCTCCCGTGTAGTCACCGTTCTTCCAGCTGTTCTTGAAGGCTATCAGCAGGCCGAAGATCACCTGTACAAAACCCAGTCCGAGCGAGATGGTAAGCAGCGTCATCGGATCGTTCATCGGATCGAGGAACTGCATCGCGCCCATCAGCGGGACAAGTGGTCTCAGGAATGTGAACGCCGTGACGCTGTCGCCGAACCATGAGCCGGTGAGAGCTCCAAAAACGACGGAGCACAGCATGCCGATCGTGATCATGATGAAAAATTTGCGCATCGTGGGATGAAGCTGATGCCTGACTATAAAGTAACCGAATACTCCGCTCAGCACCAGGCCGTACCCGGCATCGCCGAAACACATCCCGAGGAACAGGAAGAAGAACGGCGCCATCAGGGACGTCGGATCCACTCCGCCGTAAGTGGGCGTTCCGTACATCAGGGTAAGCGGTTCCATCGAGGACGACCAGCCCGGGTTTTTCAGCAGGGTCGGAGGCAGCTCACCTTCATCTGGTCCGATCAGCGAGAACTCCGTAAGCTCCTCGTAGGGCCTGAGGGCATTCTCCACTGTCCCCAGACACTCTTTGGGCATCCAGAAAGACCAGATGAATACATCTTCCGTGGGTACTCCGGAGATCATTGAACCTATCCTGTCGCTCAGGATGCTCCAGTAGTCGCCGTAGTAACGGGCCATATCGAGCCCCTCATCGGCCCTGGAGGACATATCGGCGCACAGAAGGGCCTCTTCCTTCTCTGCCTTTTCGATCCCGGCGGTGAGCCTGCTGCGTTCCTCTTCGGCAGTCAGTGCGAAATCCTTCGGCACGTCGACCCTTCCCGCAGAGAATTCTGATGCGGCAGCCTGCACTTTTTCGAAGTCGGATTTCCTGAAGAGTACTGCGAATGTTGAGACGGTGTCTTTATCGTTTTCCGGAAGTTTCTGATATTCGGCGAGATCTCCAAGCTCCGATCCGATCTTTGAAACGAACCCGGCCGCGGATGCTTTGGGGACTGTATAGACGGCTCCGCCGACAAATTCCGTGCCGGTCGTAAAAAATTCCAGGGGATATTTGATGGAATTAAGCAGCATCGACTGCGCAAGAAGGCCTTTCAGCCTGGAGAGCTCGGCCCTTGTTTCAGTAGCTCTTCTCTCCTTTTCCCTGAGGTCGGCGACAAAGGTCCTGAACCTCTCTTCGTCTGCCTTGGCTTCAAGCTCGGAAAGCCCTATCGTCGGGACATCTCCCAACATTCTGGCAAATGAGCTGCCTTTGTTTACTTCAAGGGGTTCAAGAAGGCGCACCGTAAACCTTACATCGCTGAGAAGCTCGTCTATGTGGCGCTGCCTGGCCCTCAGGTGGGTCATCGACGCGCTGTCGACCGCGCCGCTGTTCTCTCCGGTGAATTCGCAGCATCCCAGCGCCTGCAGTTTCCCTACAAGCTCATCCGCAACAGATCTATGGACAGCTATCCGCGCCTTGGTCATCTCAGCAAGAGCCATAAGTCGTCATCACCTCTTTCACCAGCCAATCGGCCACCTCGGCGGCGGCAGCTTTTTTCTTTTCATAGCACTCCCGCGCCTCTGTCCGGCCCTTTTCCAGTATCTCCGCGGCCTTCACTTCCGCCTCTTTCTCGGCGTTGGTCACGGATTCGCGCCACTGCCTGTGGCACTGCTGCCTGGTGTCTTTTATCGACTGTTCCGCCTCTGCCTGGGCAGATGCGATCATTTTGGCTGCCTCGGCCTTCGCGTCAGCAATGACAGCTTTTGCCATAGACTCATGTTCACGTATTTCCTGCGCCAAATTCTCTGTCAACAACCTCACCTCCTCCCGTAATTCATGGACCCTGATATCAGACACATACCAGGTGATTTTAACCTCTGCGTTCAATTGCGTCAATTTTCACACATTAGAATAAATTAAACGGCAGGGTAATAATTTCGTTATATTTTAAATCTTGATTTCTATTTTAGCAGTTTTTAGCATCGCTAAATATGTTTTTTTGAACAAATATCCCGCCACGGGCACACCGGACACCTTTCAGGCCTTGCCTCAAAAAAATCCAAGAGCGCTGATACTGCGGCCCTATGTACATCGCGGCCTGTTTCTGAGATCATTTCGGGGGACATTTCCGCCCTTATTCTTTCCCTTTCCGGACTTCTGAGATAATTTATGCCTATTCTTATCGTTTTCTCAGGAAGTCCCTTTTCCCTCCTGTAGACATGCATCGCGTAGGCGTAGAACCTAAGCTGCTCCTCGTAGTACGCGGCAGGGGCATCCTCCTCTGATGTTGTCTTCCAGTCCCTGAGGTCGATATGCTCCCCCTCCTCCCAGAAGATATCAGTCGACCCGACCATCAGAAGGTCCCCGTCATTTACTCTGAAGGGCGTCTCCCTCGAAAGCTTTCCATGATATTTTCCCGAGGCTAGCAGAGAAAGAAGCCTTCCTTCGTCACTCATGGCATACCCGAGCAGCATCCTCCTTATCTCATTCCTTGAAGCTGCCGACCTGAATTCCCCCCTCACCCCGTAAGGCACTTTTTTCAGCGCGCTTTCTGCGTGTTTCTTCTCTTCCGGCAGCCATTCATCCAAGGTCCCGGGAGAGAAGTCCCATTTGGAGAGCACCCAGTGGGCAAGGCTTCCGAACTCCGACCCTCCGGAACCTTCCCCGGGCCTTGCCATCCACTGCATCGTCCTTCCCTGTCTGTAGGCGATCCTATAGGCCGCCGGACACCAGGAAAACATTGCGTAGGCAGAGGCCGACAGCCTGGCAAGCTTCGCGGGCGACACTGCTTTGGGACAGAGCAT
>DCEE01000050.1:26829-50840 GCA_002316795.1 Synergistaceae bacterium UBA1037 | reverse complement strand
CGGCTCGTTTCCGCGGCCCTTCCTTATGTTAAAATGAACAAAACATTGCAGCCTGAAAGGATGGCCTTCTGAATGGACCTTGATTTTACTGCCGTGACGCAGTTCTTTGGGAAACTAACTCTCTCTACGCTCCTGCCCGCCCTTATATACCTTATCGGCGGACTGATAATATCGAAGCTTATCCTCTCGTTCCTCGATAGGGCACTGAACCGGTCCAACGTCGATGTGACCCTGAAAAGCTTCTTCCATACTGCGGTAAGGCTGGTGCTGCATTTCATCATCTTCATGGTGGTGGCCGGTGCGCTCGGGATCCAGGTCACATCACTTGTGGCAATACTGAGCGTTGCTGGACTTGCAATTTCGCTGTCGATACAGAACCTGCTCTCGAATGTCCTTTCGGGGCTGATGCTGCTTTCGATAAAGCCCTTCAAGGTAGGCGATTACGTTGAAGTCGGAGGCACAGGCGGAACTGTAAAAGAGATAGGCTTCGTACACACAAAAATGCTGACCATTGAAAACATAATGATTTATATCCCGAACAGTGACGTTTCAAGCAGCAAGATCACCAACTACAGCACTGAAGACAAGCGCAGGTTCAACCTTAAGATCAACGTCTCATACGAATGCCCGCCGGAAAAGGTGCGAAAGGTCCTGCTGGACTATATATCTGCCCATCCGCAGGTCGACAGGGATCCCGCTCCTTTTGTCGCCGTGAGCGACTACAAGGAGAGCTCCATCGAATACGTTGTGAGGGCCTGGGCGGACAACAGCATATTCTGGGACGTCTACTGGGACCTTTTCAACGGACTGGATGATCTGTTCAGGAAGAACGGCATAGCTTTTACATATCCCAATCTCAACGTCCACGTCAAACAGTGATCCCTCAGATGGAAAAAGGCCGCCTTCGAAGGGCGGCCTTTTTTATGTCTCTTTGCTGTTGAAACAGTTCAGTCTGAGAGCGAAGGGGCCTCCATTTCCGCCCCGGGGGCTCCTTCTGTCTCCGTCGTCTCCGTAGCCGGTGATGTTTCGGGTGCAGGAGCCGGAGCCTGGACCATGGTCCCGGGCAGGGGAAGATATACATCCTGTGCTTTTTCCGCAACTGCCGGAATCGATATCATCAAAGAGGAGGTCTTTCCGAAGTTGAAGACTCTTTCCTCAGTTTTGATGACCCTGTCCGCAACTTTATCAACTATCTCCACTTTTATCGTATACCTGGGACCGGTGACCTTGACCAGGGTCCTCTCTTTGGCATTGAGTACCGTCGGTTTCGACGCATCGCCGTTGATGGTTATCCTGACAAGCTCCGCGGCCTCATAAGTTTGTCCGCCGATCTCGGCCGTTTTGTTGTCGAGAAGGATCTCGTGTTGCTTTCCGTAATAATAGAGGAGGAAACATAAAACGACGAGCAGGGCCAGAAGGACAAGCCTTATCACCAGTCTCTTCTTATTGACGGATCCGTTGTTCATGGCCTACTCCTCCCCCCGCAGGCTCCTGCGGGCCTCCGCTTTTGCCCTCATCCTTCTCCATGCGTGGAGGACGAGCGCAAGCGCGATTATCCCGTAGGAGACGAATACCCTGAAGTACTCGCCAAGCTGGGCCTGTCCGATGAGCTCCTTGCCCGCCATCGGAGATACTACGAACATGAGGTGGAAGAGGATGACCCCGACAAAGACGTTCGTGATCGTGGCCCTGCTGACCGAGGCTCCGCCGATGAGGATGGCGGCGATGGCGAACATGCCTGCCTGCTCGTGGCTGTTGTATGTGTTCATGGTGCCGATGTTCTGAAGGAATATTATCTGTCCGTAGCAGGCAAGGATCGTCGAGATGAGTATCGCGATTATCCTCGTCCTTTCGACGGGTATGCCCGCCTCCTCGGCGACCTTCATGTCCTGTCCGAGCGCCCTCATGTCCTGTCCGATCTTCGTCTTCCTGAACCAGACTATGAAGAGGCAGAACATACCTATGAAAATGAACGTCGCAAGCGGTATGTCGATGCCGGAGATCCTGAAGGGGATCAGGTTGTCAAGTACGTGTCTGACCCCGGTAAGGTTAATGGCGTTCCTGATGCCGTACCCCCTCGAAAGGACAAGCTGCGGGTTGGTTATCGGGATGACCCTGCCCATCGTATAGAGGACTATCAGCTGGTAGACTCCGTTGACGAAGAATCCCAGGATGTACGATGTGACCATCTCCCTGCCCTTGGCCTTGTTGAGCACGGCTCCGCATATGTACCCGAGGACGACCGCTATCGGGGTCCCGATCAGTGCTGCGAGCGCCATCCCGTAGACGCCGGTCACTGCCCAGTCCGTCACGAATATCAGGCCGATCTGCCCGGCCATGGCGCCGAGCACCATTCCGAAGTTCAGCCCCATTCCCGCCAGTATAGGTATAAGGAGGGAGAGGACGAGGAAGGAGTTCCTTGCAAGCCTTGTCAGCATCTCCTGTATCAGGTAGCTCGCCGAGAAGCCGGAGATGGGTATCGCTATCACTGAGAGCCCGATGAAGATTATGGGGACGGCGTTGTTGGCAAGTATATTTTTGAGGCTCATCGAGCCTTTGTTTTTGTCCGCCATTATCTCTTCACCATCACTTTCCTGGTGAGGGCGTACAGGATCATTCCGTTGCTGACTATGATCCTTATGACCTCAGACATGTCTGTCTGCATGACGCTGTTGATCACCGAGGGCGTCATCGTGAGTATACCCTGGAAGAGGAACGTACCGACGAGGACGTTCATCATCGAGGCCTTGTTGACCGAAGCTCCGCCGAGGAGTATCGCGGCGACCGCCGGGAAGGCCATGTAGAATGGGCCCATATAGAGCTGGACGAAACCGAAGCTCTGCTCGTATACGAGTATCCCTATGGCGCCCAGTGCTGTTGAGAGGATCACCGAGATCGTGCGCATTTTGTCTACGTCGATCCCGGATGCCCTTGCAAATTCAGGGTTGGAGCCAACTGCCGTTATGGCAGTGCCTGTTTTTGTCCGGAAGAATCCCCAGACCAGGAAGACCATAAACCCGAAGAAGAGGTACATCCCTATCGGGACGTAGAAGAACTGTCCTATCTGTATGTGGAGATGCTTGCTGAGCGCATTGAGCCAGAAGCCCTCGACGCTTATCGTGGTCCTGAGCCCGGAGCCTCCGTAGCCCCATATCATCGTCGGGCTGGTGTAAGGAAGGAGGAGCCACGCCATGCACATGAGAGCAACGGATGAGAAACCAACGTAGGTGGCTATCATCATCTCGTCTCCCTTGACCCTGTTCAGCAGCTGTCCGTACATCCAGCCGAAAACCACAGCAAGCGGGACCGCTATCACCATCGCGATGAGGAAGCCAATGCTTCCCTTAACGCCTATCTGGATGGAGGTCACGGCTCCTAGAAGTCCCGCGATTATCCCGAGCGGAAGTCCGAAGTTGAGTCCGCATCCCGACTGGACCATCGGGACCATCGCAAGGACTAGCACCCCGTTCATCCCGACCCGCACCAGGGTGTCGGAGAGCGATGCGTCCAGGCGGACCCCCACGAAGGGAGCCGCTATGAAGAGCGAGAGCAGGAAGAGCCCTATTATTATCCTGGGCCATCCCGCGTTTTCAATGAACAACTGCAGTTTTTCTTTCATGATCAGCACCTGCCGTTCCCTGCGGAGACAGGTTCGATGAGCCCTTCCCCGACGTGTCCGAGCATAAGGAGCCCAAACTCTTCTGCCGGAGAATTTGCCGGCAGTATGCCCGAGACCCTTCCCTCGTTGATGATCGCTATCCTGTCGCATGTACACCTGAGTTCTTCGAGTTCCGAAGAAGTCATTATTATTGTCGTCCCTGTTTCTTCGTTGACTCTCCTAAGCGTGTCAAGAACGAGTTTTTTAGCTCCGACATCTATTCCGCGCGTAGGTTCCGAGACAAAGAGTATCTCAGGCGCAACTGCGAAGGCCTTTGCAAGACATACCTTCTGCTGGTTTCCTCCGGAGAGTTCGACCGCCCTCTGTTTAGGTCCCGTGCAACGGATCTCCAGCGCCTTAATGAAATCTTCCGTGCATTTTGTAACTGCCTTGTCATCGCGCCACTTGACCAGCCCGCCGAGGAGTTTTGTGATGAACTTCTCCTGGACCTGCATCGCCGTGAAGGTAATGTTCCAGTCTATGCCCTCCTCAAGGAGCAGCCCCACTCCCCTCCGGTCCTCGGATACGAAAGCCATTCCCTCGTTGAGGGAGGCGCTGGGATCGTTGAGCTTTATCTCCTTGTCCCTTACAAAGACCTTGCCTCCGGAAATATAGAGGCCCATTATCCCGTTTGAAATGCCAACCTTGCCCTGGCCTGCAAGTCCTCCGAGGCCGAATATCTCGCCCCGGCGGACTTCTATGGAAACATCTCTCACTGTCTCACCGGGCATGTCCACCCATAGGTGCTCTGTTCTGAGGATGACATCTCCGCACTTTCTCTCTTTTTCTTCGTCTGCACAGGGTTCACCTGAGATCTGTCTGCCGACCATCCAGCTCGCGATCTGCCTTACACTCGTCTCCTCCGTCTTGGCCTCCTGGATGACTCTTCCGTCCCTCAGAACGACAAGCTTGTCGCATAGGTCGATGATCTCCTGGAGCCTGTGGGAGATGAATATTATGGAAATGCCCTGGGCAGCAAGCTTCTTTAGGGCATCTATCAGCACCGTAGCCTCCGATTCGGCAAGGACTGCCGTCGGCTCGTCGAGGACGAGGAGCCTTGTCTTCTGCCTGTCTATCTCCCGCGCTATCTCTGTGAACTGTTTGTGTCCGACGGGCATTTCGCTGATGAGGGTGTCGTGGGCAAGTGCCACTCCGAGGGTATCTATGGCCCTTTCAGCCCTTTTCTGCATGTCCTGCCTGTCAAGTGTCTTGAACCTGTCTCCGAAGACCTCCACAAGCGGGTTGTATTTCATTGATTCCCTGTTAAGGAGGATGTTCTCTGTAGCAGTGAATCCCGGTATAAGTGAAAATTCCTGGTGGACCATCCCTATCCCCGCTTCAAGCGCGTCAAAGGGGTCCCTGAACGATTTCTCTTCCCCGTCGATCAATATCTTCCCTTCGTATCCGCCGGTCTCCTGGATCACCGACATGCCGAAGAGGATGTTCATCAGGGTCGATTTGCCTGCTCCGTTTTCACCGACCAGGCCCATTATTTCTCCCGGCATCAGTGAAAAACTGACATCTGAGAGGACTCTGTTTCCGAAGAACTCTTTGCCGATGTTCTCCATCTTCAGGAGTGGTACTCCTTCGGGCATCCGCTTCACCTCATTTTCTTAACACTAAATAAACATTTGCTTCTATATATAACAGAAAAGCCTTTTTCTAACAACATTATCCAAGAGTGCATCTCTGATATGGGACAGAAAAGAGTACTCAGGTCATTATAGTACTTACAGGTCACAAATATAAACTTATACGGGATATTGGTTACTTGAATTGTACGCCTAACCGGCAGCGACCGTCAATTTTTATACTATGTGTGGAATATAAACATGTAAGGTAGTATCATAATAAAGGGTCTAAGCTGCAGATCCCGCCGGATCAACCACTTTTTTGAAGAAATCGGAGCGGATCACAATGAGGGACAAAACGATTTTAGGATTCATCGGGACCGGGGTAATGGGATCGAGCATGGCGGGCCACCTGCTTGCGGCCGGCAACGAGGTCCATGTCTACAACAGGACGAAGACCAAGTCCGATAAACTTGTCGAAGCGGGAGCAGTCTGGGAGGACTCCCCCGCAGCAGTGGCAGCGAAATGCAATGTCATTTTCACGATAGTCGGATATCCGAAGGACGTCGAGGAAATATACCTCGGCAAAAAGGGGCTGATCGAGTCCGCTGCGGAAGGTTCGCTTTTGGTGGACATGACGACCTCCAGCCCGAAACTGGCGGCCGGGATATGGGAAGCCGGCAGGAAGAGGGGCATATCCGTACTGGACGCCCCCGTAACGGGAGGCGACAGGGGGGCAAGAGAGGCAAAGCTCACCATCCTTGCAGGCGGAGAAAAGGAAGACTTCGAACGCGCCCTCCCCTACTTCAGACTGATGGGGACAAACATAAAACACATGGGTAAGGCCGGGTGCGGACAGTACACTAAGCTGGTGAACCAGATCACCCTTGCGGGAACTATGACGGGAATGTGCGAAGGGCTGGCCTTCGCAAAGGGCTGCGGCCTGGACCGGAGAGAGGTCCTTGAAGCGATATCAGGAGGGGCCGCGGGCAGCTGGAGCCTCACGAACTACGGCCCCAGGATACTGGACTGCGACTTTGACCCTGGATTTTTCGTAAAACATTACATAAAGGACATGAAACTTGCCGAGGAGGCAGCCGATGAAATAGGACTGGACCTGCCCGCCCTCACCCTGACAAGGGAACTGTACGAGGAGATTTCGGAAGGGGGGCTTGGAGAAGCGGGTACCCAGTCATTATACTGCCTCTATGATCCGGAGGAAGAATGACAGTGTAAAGCTGTGATCAATTGACATCACAGTGAACTGATTATAGAATTCAGTTTATAGAATTCAGCGGGTCCTGCTGCGGCAGGACAAAACGGTTTCCATAGGGCGGCAAAAGTACTTTGTTCAATCATTTCAAGGAGGATGAGTTCATGTCAAAGAAAACTTTGATGATCATCGGTGTAGTTGTTGTGCTCGCGCTGGGCTTCTTCATGATCCAGTCGGCGCAGAAACCTGCAGAGCAGGCACAGGAACCGGCAAAGCAGGAAGCGGCAAAGGCAGCGTTCCACATTGGCATAGTCACAGGTACGGTCTCCCAGAGCGAAGATGACCTTCGCGGAGCTGAGCTCGCCATCCAGAAGTACGGCGATGTATCCACCGGCGGAATGATCAAGCATCTTACCTATCCCGACAACTTCATGTCAGAGATGGAGACGACGATCGCCCAGATCGCGGGACTTGCAGACGACCCCGATATGAAGGTCGTGGTAGTCAACCAGGCGATTCCCGGAACTGCTGAAGGTTTCCGCCGCATCAAGGAAAAACGCCCTGACATACTCTGCTTCGCGGGCGAAGCCCACGAAGACCCGAACGTTATCTCATCTGTCGCAGACCTTACGATCAACGCAGATTTCGTCTCCCGTGGCTATCTGATCATCCACACAGCCAAGGAACTCGGATGCGACACATTCGTCCACATATCCTTCCCCCGTCACATGAGCTACGAAACACTCGGAAGGCGCCGCCTCATCATGGAGCAGGCCTGCAAAGACCTCGGCATGAAGTTTGTATTTGAGACAGCTCCCGACCCGACCAGCGATGTAGGCGTGGCGGGCGCGCAGCAGTTCATCCTTGAAAAGACACCGGCATGGGTAAGCAAGTACGGAAAGAACACCGCGTTTTTCTGCACAAACGACGCCCACACAGAACCGCTTCTCAAGCAGCTTGCCGCAAACGGCGGATTCTTCATCGAAGCCGACCTTCCCTCACCCCTTATGGGTTATCCGGGAGCATTCGGCATCGACCTTGCAGCTGAAGCAGGAAACTGGCCGGTCATCCTTGAAAAGGTCGAAAAGGCAGTTTCTGATGCAGGCGCGGCGGGCCGCATGGGGACATGGGCCTTCTCGTACGGCTACACCAACAGCGTTGCACTTGCAGAGTTCGGCAAGAGGATAGTTGAAGGAACAGCGAAGCTTGACAGCAAGGACGACCTGATGGCCTGCTACGGCGAGTACACGCCGGGAGCCAAGTGGAACGGGAACTACTATACAGACCTCGGTACGGGCGTGACAAGCAAAAACCATCTGCTTGTCTATCAGGATACCTACATCTTCGGCAAGGGATTCATGAACGCCGCATCTGTCGAGGTCCCTGAGAAATACGGACAGATAAAGATGACGAAGTAGTTTAGCCGCAATACGGAAGGAGCCCTTCGGGGCTCCTTTTTTTATTCGCAGAGAGAGCCTCATGCCTGTCAAGTAATTTTACTTGACAGGCATGAGGCTGCTGAGTATAATTCACTGGTTCAAGGAAGCAGGAGGGATATTTTGCAGGATACGGATCCGCTTTTTCAGCGCATAAGGGACGGACATCTGCTTGATCTCTACGGATCTCTGATAACAGAGAAACAGAGGCTCGCCTGCGAAATGGTCCTTCTCGGGGACCTCTCGCTGGCTGAGGCGGCCGAATCGCTGAAAGTCTCCAGACAGGGAGTCCACGATCTCATAACAAGGGCAAGAGAGCACATGGAAAACGCGGAAAATGCTCTCGGCCTGCTTGATAAAGAGAGCAAACTCGAAGAGGTCCGGCGTATGCTTGATGAAACCAGGGACCGGCTGCCGGAAGACTTCTACAGGAATATGAAAAAATTGCTGGAAGCGTAAGGGGAAAATAATGTTTGATTCATTAAAGGAACGGTTTGAAAATATCTTCGCCGGGCTGAGAGGGAAAGGCAAGCTCACTCCGGAAGACATAAACGAGGCTCTGAGAGAGGTCCGGCGGGCACTGCTCGAAGCGGACGTAAACTACAAGGTCGTAAAGGACGTTGTCGAAGCCATAAAGGTCAGGGCGACGGGAAGGACGGTGTTGGATTCCGTTACCCCGGCGCAGCTGATATTCACGATAGTATACGAGGAACTGGTCAGGATAATGGGCGAAGCTCCGGTCCCGCTCGCAATATCGCCCAAGCCCCCGACGATCTACATGATGGTCGGTCTTCAGGGATCCGGAAAGACGACGACAGCGGTAAAGATCGCCAAGAGGATGGCGAAGAGCCATAAGCCTCTCGTAGTTGCGTGCGACCTCCGTCGACCGGCGGCCGTGGACCAGCTGAGAGTGCTCGCCGAAAAATCAAATATCCACTTTTGGGGACCTGAGCCCGGAGAGACAGATCCAGTAAGGGTTGCGTCCAGATCCCGCAAATACGCGGAGGACCATCTCTGCGACATGATCATCCTGGACACCGCAGGACGCCTCCAGATGGACGACGAGCTGATGACCGAGCTCGAAACGATGAAAGCTGCGGTGCCCCCCACCGAGATACTGCTCGTGGTCGATTCCATGACAGGCCAGGAGGCCGTAAACGTAGCTGAGACATTCCACAGGCGCCTCGGCCTGACCGGTGTCGTACTTACCAAGCTTGACGGCGACGCAAGGGGAGGTCCTGCTCTGGCAGTCCGTGCCAGCACCGGCGTACCGATAAAACTCGCGGGCTGCGGCGAGAAGACCGAGGACCTGGAGGTCTTCGACGCCAAACGCATCGCACAGCGCATCATTGGGATGGGCGACATCGAGGGACTCCTTGAAAAGGTACAGTCCGCGACCTCAGAGGCTGACATAAACAGGATGACGGAGAGCCTGAAAAAAAACAGGTTCACCATGGAGGACATGCTTCTCCAGCTTCAGCAGATCCAGAAGATGGGACCACTCGAAAAGGTGCTGGAAATGCTCCCGATCCCGGGAGGAAACAAGGCTCTCAAGGATGCGAACATAGACCCGAAAAGGATGAAGCAGACTGAGGCGATCATCCTCTCGATGACGATCAGGGAGCGACGGAACCCGGAGATCATAAAGGGAAGCCGCCGCAGAAGGATAGCCGAGGGTTCAGGCACTACAGTCCAGATGGTCAACCAGGTCCTGGCGCAGTTCGAGCAGATGAAGAGCATGATGAAGGGCATAGGCAAGATGGCCGCCGGCGGCAAAGGCTTTAAGATGCCCCCCGGCATGGGCGGAATGGGCGGCTTCGGCGGAGGCCGGAGGGGGTTCTTTAGATAAAGACCAGGTGAAGCGGCGATCCTATCGCCGTGAAGCAATGGTGAAGCGATAGTGAAGCAGTTGTAAAAGCAGCAAGCAATAGCAAGCGGTTGGCAAGCAATGGGCAAGCAGTCGCAGGGGCGGTCAAACAGTAGTCAAACGATAGTAAGAACAACAAAAAAATGGGCAGGCAGTTGGCAAGCGATAGGCAAGCAGTCGTAGAACCTTAAAAATAGAATAATAAACCGAAGACACTGGGGAATTTGCAGCCTCTGGGCTGCGGAGAATTCGCGAAGTTCATCGCTGGAGAATTTGCTCGCTTCGCATCGCGGAGAATTGCGGCCAAAGGCCGCGGAGGTTCAAAATCACCGTCGTTCCCGGACGCTGCTTGACGGGAATCCAGCGTCTTTTGTTTTAATTCTAAAAAAGTTAGTCATAGCAATGATCCAAGGACACTGGATCCCCGATTTGAGCATTCGGGGACGACGATATTGGGGCACCAGCGACCGATTGACGATAGTTTGACCGCCCTTACAACCGTTTCACCATCGCTTCACAATTGTTTCGCGCCGGTGTTCTTCCGGCAGTTTCACGCGGCAGGATCCACGCCGCATCGGTTCTCAGCTTTTTATCGGGTTTCCGATTTCAAAAAGATAACTTTGGGTTTCTCAGTCATTTGATTTTCACCCATATAACGTACCGGAAGTGAAAATCAAATCACCGAGGAACCCTACAAACAGGAGGTGTTTGCGCAAATGGCAGTTCGTATCCGTCTTTCCCGTCACGGGAAAAAGAAGGCTCCTTTCTATCGCCTGGTGGTAGCCGATTCTCATTCTCCAAGAGACGGCCGCTTCATAGAGATACTCGGGACCTACAATCCTCTGACAGATCCTGCAGAGGTAAAAGTGGACGTAGAGCGTGCGGCTTTTTGGCTGAAGAACGGGGCTTCCCCTTCCGACACAGCCAAGATACTGCTCAAAAAGGCCGGGGTCTTTGATGCTCCGGCAGCAGAATAGGGCGGTCGATAGTTATGCCTGATTACATTGAACTGGTAGACCTGATAGTTCGCAGGCTTGTAACAAAACCTGACGAGGTCAAGATCAGAGAAGATCGGAGCGACTCCGGAGCCATCCTGCTGACCATACGGGTGGCCGAGGACGACATAGGCAGGGTAATTGGCAAGAAGGGATCCACCATCAACGCCATACGCCACGTAGCCAAGGCCGCGTCGGTCAAATCCGGTGAAAAGGTCGATGTAGATGTCGAAGAAGAGTGAGGCACGGCCGGAAGAAAGGGTGGCCATCGGCAAGATAGTCGGGGTACACGGAGTCGGCGGAACTATGCTGATACTCCCCCTGACCGATCATCCCGAACGTTTTTTCAAAATGAAAAAGCTCACTCTGGAAAAACCGAGCGTACCGAACCGGACTGTCAGTGTCAAAAAAATAGTTCCATATGAGGGCAAGGATACTTTATTCCTTCAGATCTCAGATGTCACTGACAGGACCGCGGCTGAAGCTTTCAAGGGAAGCGTCATTACGGTATCGAAAGATGAACGCACAGAGCTTTCCGAAGATGAATACTGGATCGACGATATCATAGGCATCAGGGTGCTTGACACCGCCTCAGAAAAGGAACTCGGGATCCTCGAAGAAGTGATCCGGACCGGAAGCAACGATGTCTATCTTGTAAGGACGGCGGAGGGACAGCTGAAACCCATCCCCGCTCTTGCAGAAGCAATAAGAAGTGTGGACACCGAAGCGGGCATAATGCTGGTGACCGTACCGGAGGGCCTCTGGGACTGAGATGAGAATAACCATAATAACGGCATTCCCTGACCTTATACGCGCCTATCTCGGCGCGAGCGTCCTCGGACGCGGGATAGCAAAGGGAAAGCTTGAAGTCGAAGTCCTGGACATCAGGGATTTCGCAGAGGGCTCCTACAGGCAGATCGACGATTACTCGTACGGAAGCGGCGGTATGGTCCTGATGGCCGAGCCGCTCCAAAAGGCCCTGAAAAGCCTTAAGGGAGAGGGAGCGCCCTTCGTGGTGTATCCATCCCCCCAGGGAACCAGGCTCCATCAGGAGCTTGTCGAAGACCTGTCGAGAAAAGAGCACATTGTGATATTCTGCGGTCATTATGAAGGCGTTGACGAAAGATTCGTAGAAAAGAACGTGGACCTTGAAATATCAATAGGTGATTTTGTGCTCACCGGCGGAGAGATGCCCGCAATGGCGATAGTGGATGCCGTTTCGAGGCTGATCCCCGGAGTGGTCGGCAAGTCGGAAGCTGTCAGGGAGGATTCCTTCTTCGGCGGCATGCTTGACACGCCCCACTACACCAGGCCTTCCGAGTGGGAAGGGCAAAAGGTGCCGGAGATACTGCTCAGCGGAGACGAAAAGGCCATAAAGAAGTGGCGCAGAAGGCAGGCAGTGGAGAGGACCCTCAGAAGAAGGCCCGACATAGTCGGGCGCGCAGGGATAATACCCTGGATGTCAAGAGGGGCTTATGTGATGGAAGTCCACTACCCTGTCCTCGACAAAAGAGGAGACAGATCTTCTACTGCCATTACCGGAATGGATCTGCACGACATCGCGAGGGCGTGCCGCACCTACGGCATAAAGAAGTACCTTCTGGTCACCCCGCTTGCACAGCAGAGGGATATGGCCAAGAAGATCGCGGCCCACTGGACTGAAGGATGGGGCTCGACCTACAACCCTGACAGGAGCGAGGCTTTCTCCACGCTTAAGATCTTCGCCTCCGTGAACAGAGCGCTCAAGTGGGTAAGTGAAAGGGAAAAGGCAAAACCCTTCACGATCGCGACCACCGCAAAACCGGCCGAGGGAGCTGTACACTGGCTCTCGCTGAAGCGCAGGATACTGGAGGAGGATCTCCCGCCGGTTTTCATATTCGGAACGGGATGGGGACTTCACGAGGATGTCCTTAAAGAGGCAGACTCGGTGATGACACCCATCGCGGGAGGAACGGACAGCTGGAACCACCTATCGGTACGAAGCGCGGTAAGCATAACGCTTGACAGATTTTTTGGCTGGAGATGAAGCAGGATCATTCTCCGCAGAGAGGCCGGAAGGCCCTGAAATTATTAAAACGACAAAATCCAAAACATGACAGGGAGGGAAAAACCTCATGATCGATCCAAGAATAGCACTCATTGAGAAGAAATTCTCAAAGGCGGACGAGAGCCTTTCAGAGTTCCGCCCCGGCGACACGGTAAAAGTCCACGTCAAAGTCAAGGAAGGCAACCGTGAACGTATACAGATCTTCGAAGGCGTAGTGATAGGACGCCAACACGGCGGACTTCGCGAGAACTTCATCGTAAGGAAGATGTCCGGCGGGATAGGAGTCGAAAGAATATTCCCCGTACACTGCCCCAGCGTTGATAAGGTAGAGATCGTACGCAAGGGTAAGGTCCGCAGGGCAAAGCTTTACTATCTGCGCAAACTCAGCGGAAAAGCAGCCCGTATCAAGGAACGCCGGGAATACGGCAATTAAGCCCCTTAAAACATGTCGGAGACGCCTCAGGGTGCCTCCGATCTTTTTTTATCGGCAGAGACCGAAATTTTAATGAACAGCAGGCCTTTCTTTTTTCAAATAGAGACTTGACGAAAGAGGAGATGCTACGTATAATTTCTAAGTCCCGAGTGCCGGGGTGGTGGAAATGGTAGACACGCACGTTTGAGGGGCGTGTGGGGAAACCCGTACGAGTTCAATTCTCGTCTCCGGCACCATCGATAGCATAAGCGTCCCAGGATTTTCCGGGACGCTTTTTTCTTTACCCTGCCTCTGATCTGTCGGCCTGATACAAATATCCTTTTCTGCATATCCCCATATTTCTTTTTTTAAAATACAATATAGAAGGCAGGGGGCCTTTGGCGCCCTGAAGCAGCATAATAGGAGGTCGTATTAAATGTACAGAAGATCCTTTATCATATGCCTCATATTTCTGATGGCCCTGGCATCCTCCTTAACAACGGCCTCGGAGGGAGCACAGAGGGCCGCCCCTTTTCGGATAGCCTCGGGAGACGGAAGCGCGCTGACCCTTGAAGATATCTCCGGTAAGATCGTGCTCTGCTTTTACGAGACCCGCGAGACAAAGGACAGGAACAGGGCTCTTAAGGATGAGCTGGAAAAATTCAGAAATCAGCTGCCCGATAACGAGAAGGCACTGCTCTTCGTCCTCCCCGTCGTGGACTGTTCAGGCGCATCACGACTCTTTCTGGGAAAGTGGAAGGACTCGCTTGTCATGGAATCGGAAAAGGCCGGCCATACAGTCTACGGTGACTGGGACGGCAAAATGCGCAACGACTTTTCTTTTGTGAGGAGCGATGCTAATTTCGCCCTGATCGACGCAGACAGTTCAGTAGTATACCAGGTCCACGGCACCATAGAAGAGAAGGAGAGGACTCTGATACTAAGAAAGGTAAAGTTGCTTATGGGAAAAGAGACCCTTTTCTGACCTTAAGTCAGCGCAACGATCCGGGAGAAAGAGTGTATAATATTGCGCAACTGATTGCAGAGAACACAGGGCATCTTTTATCCTTGTTTACCTGATTTTTCACGGACAGCTTTTTTCATTTTTCCTCCTTATTGTTTATAATGGTATGGTCAATTTGTGACAAAAATGATTTAATATCAGGCCGCCTCTTTTAACATCGGAATGTATGTTTTATACTTTCAACAGTTACAGACAAAGCAGAAAAGGAAGGAGAGGTAAACATGGCATCAGGATCAAACAGTCTCTGGAAAGCCTACCGGTTCCCTATCATACTTCTCACAGCGATCGTCATAGGCTGTATTGTCGGAGCGGTGATGGGGAAAGACGCGCTGGTATTCAAGCCTCTTGGAGATGTCTTTATCAATGCAATGTTCATGGTAGTAGTACCGCTGGTCTTCTCAACGATCTGCAGCGCCGTCGCCAACATGTCCTCAATGGAAAGACTCGGCAAAGTCATGAAATCTCTGGTTATCGTCTTCCTCGTTACAGGAGCCATAGCTGCGCTCCTCATGCTTGTTACAGTCACATTCTTCCCTCCTGCTGCAGGAACGAACATCCAGCTCCAGGCACCGGAAGACTTCCAGGCTCTCAGGACGGCAGACCAGATAGTGAAGGCCTTTACCGTGGAAGACTTCTCGCTGCTTCTGTCAAGGCGCGCCATGCTTCCGCTGATCCTCTTCACGATCTTCTTCGGCTTCTGCCTGCAGACGCTTGGTGAGAGAGGCAGGGCCGTGGGACGCGGGATAGCGGTATTTGCCGATGCGATGCTGCAGATGGTCAAATATCTCATGTACTATGCACCGATCGGACTCGGCGCCTACTTTGCAACGCTGGTTGGAGACTACGGCCCCAACCTGCTGGGCGCCTACCTGCGCTCAATGATAATTTACCACATTGCCACCTTCGGATATTTCTTTGTGGCATTCACGGTCTATTCCTGGCTCGCAACAGAGGGCAAGGGAGTGGCCACCTTCTGGAAGCACATCATAACTCCCTCCATAACTGCCCTTGGTACCCAGAGCAGCAACGCCACGCTGCCGGTCAACCTCGTAGCGGCGCATAATATCGGCATTCCCAAGGACATAGCGGAGATCGTGCTTCCCATCGGAGCCACTGCCCACATGGAAGGTTCCTGCCTCAGCGGTATCCTCAAGATAGCGTTCCTCTTCGGCATCTTCAACATTCCGTTCACCGGAGTGGGAACGATGACAACCGCAGTCGCGGTGGCAGTGCTTTCCGGAGTCGTTCTCTCGGGCATCCCCGGAGGCGGACTGGTGGGAGAAATGCTGATCGTGAGCCTGTACGGATTCCCGCCCGAAGCATTCCCGATAATCGCAACGATAGGCTTCCTGGTAGACCCTGCTGCCACGATGGTCAACGCGACCGGCGACACATGCTCAGCGATGCTGGTCACCAGAATGGTGGAGGGCAGAGACTGGTTTGACAAGGCAGTGACGGCCAAAGAAATATTCTAATAAGGATCCCGCCGTTAATTTAAGAAATGCCGGTGCCTTTTTCGGGTGCCGGCATTTCTTATTCAAAAAAGAAGAAAAATAGTATACAATAGCTTCTCATACTATGGTGCGGCACAAAAAATTATGAAAACGGAGATTTCTTTTATGAAAAAAATCGAAACGGTATCGCTGATAGGACTTGGCGCGATCGGGAGTGCAAACCTCGCGAAGATCTCTGAAACTGTCCCCATGGAAAACATAAGAGTGATAGCTTCGGGGGAGAGGGAGCAAAGATACAGGGAGCATGGAGTATGCGTAAATGGAAAGACCTACATGTTCCCGGTCTTCGGGCCGGCAGAAAAGGCCGCTCCCGCCGATCTTCTCATATTTGCAGTAAAGAACCACCACCTTTCCAAAGCGATAGAAGAGGCCCGCGGCCATGTCGGCAAGGATACGACAGTCCTTTCATTCCTTAACGGAATAACCAGCGAAGATGAGATCGGCAAGGCTTACGGAGCTGAAAAGGTCCTCTATTCCTATGTTATGAGGACCGACGCTACAAGGACCGGTGATTCCACAGACTACGTCAACCTAGGATTCGTTCCTTTCGGCGAAGCAAAAAACACTCCGGGGAGCTACTCGGACAAGGTTCTCGCGGTAGAGGAATTCTTCGGCAGGACGGGGATCAGGTACAGCATTCCTGAAGATATGATAAGGGACCTGTGGCTGAAGTTCATGCTCAATGTGGGCGCCAATCAGGTCACGGCGCTTCTGAGGTGCGGCTACGGAGCCATAAAGGATTCACCTGCGGTAAGGAGCCTCGCGGCATCGGCAATGCGGGAGGCAGTAGCAGTAGCGGCCGCCGAGAATGTGTTCCTTGACGAAAGTGACATCAGGCACTGCATCGACACGCTGAGTTCGCTTACTCCCACAGGCAGGACATCGATGCTTCAGGATGTCCTTGCCCGCAGGAAGACAGAGGTGGAGGCATTCGGAGGGACAGTCTGCAAACTTGCGAAGAAACACGATATCGATGTGCCCGTAAACGAAGCCCTCGTGAAATTCATCACGGCAATGGAAGAGACCTTCGGCATCTGCTGCTGAAAAACGCCCTAATCGAAGGCCGCCCCCAGTGAGGGAGCGGCCTGTATCATTTGATCCGGTTTGAAGAGCTTAAGCTTAGAGGAAGAAACCCTTCAGCTTGAGTCCGTCCGCAACGCGTTTGATGGCGACGAGGAACGCCGCGCGGCGCATCTTTACGTTATGCTCCTGTGAATAATCCCAGACCCTCTTGAAGTTGTCCTTCATGATCGGGACGAGACGGTTATTGTACTCTTCCTCGGTCCAGAAGAATCCGGCCAGGTCCTGTACCCATTCAAAGTATGAACCGATGACTCCGCCGCTGTTGGCAAGGAAGTCAGGTACAACGATGATGCCGCGCTTGTCCAGGATGACGTCTCCGTCGGGTCTTGTGGGTCCGTTCGCGCCTTCGACGATATATTTGCACTTGAGTTTGTCAGCGTTCTTCTCGCTGATAACGCCTTCGAGTGCGCAGGGTGAAAGGACAAGGCATTCCTGCTCAAGGATCTCTTCGCCGCTCATCCTGACGAGTCCGGGCTGAGTGTAGCCGTCGAGGATACGCTTCGGGTGTGCTTCTACGAATGCCTTCGCTGCCTTGATGTCGATCCCGTCTTTGCAGTAGTATCCGCCGGTGATGTCGCTGATGCCGACTACTTTTGCCCCTGCTTCCTGGAGGAAGAGCGCGTTGTAAGTTCCGACGTTGCCGAAGCCCTGTACTATCACTGTCGCTGTTTTGGGATCTACCTTCTGTGTTTTGAGGAGTTCGAGCACGCATGTTGCGACGCCGAGTCCCGTCGCTGCGGTGCGGCCCTTCGATCCCCAGTAGGCGATGGGCTTTCCTGTGACCACGCCGGGCTCGAGTTTGCCGCGAAGCTTTGAAATGGTGTCCATGATCCAGACCATTTCGGGACCGCCGGTGTTAACGTCGGGAGCGGGAACGTCTGTCCAGTCGCCGATGAAGGGCGCAACACGGGCTGCGAATGTACGGGTCATCATCTCGCGCTCACGGGGTGAAAGTTCGAAAGGATCTACTGCGATCCCGCCCTTGCCTCCGCCGTAAGGAATGCCGGCGAGCGAACACTTCCAGGTCATAAGGCTTGCGAGGGCTTCGCATTCTTCGAGGTTGACGTCGGGGTGGAAACGGAGACCACCTTTTGCCGGTCCGCAGACCGTTGAATGCTGTACGCGGAAACCATCAAATACTCTTACTGAACCGTCGTCCATTACTACAGGGACGGAGACGCATACAGCTCTTTCAGAACGGCTGAGGACTTCAACAAGACCCTCGTCAAGGTTCATCTCTTCTGCTGCTGCGTAGAAGTTCTTCAGTGCTGTGTCGAGAAGAACATTCTTGGAAGTACGTTTCTGTACGGCCATACAAAAAACCTCCTTGGATTTTTCGCCCAAACGGGCATTTACTTTAAGATATCTGTCCCTGTAATGGGACAATTCTTACACACACTGTTAATTGTATTCCTCTTCCTTATTTGAGTAAAGAGGGTAAAAGCCTAGCCTCTCCTAAATTGAAAGAATAAAACGCCAAAACAAAACAATTTATGATTCTAACTTAGAGAAAAAAGGCGCAATGTCCTTTTATGCGGAAAACTTGCGTGAAAATAAACTATGCTTCCGGATTCTTTCATTTGAGCATGGCCACCGGAATTCTATCCGCCTGCTATTTGCCCAGCGAATAGAGGAGGTTCGCCTCTGCAATAAGGATATCATATAGCGCATCAACTTCCTCAGTCCTGCTTTTTGTCAGGGCAAGCCTTGCATCCAGCATCTCGAGATTAGTCCCCACCTGTTCCTCATACCTTCGGACAGCGATCCTGTAATCCTCCTCTGACTCCGACACCTGTCTGCGGGCGACCTCCCGTCTGCTGAGCGATGATCTGAGATCAAGCTCGGCGGCCGTTACCTCCATCCGTATCCTGTTCTTCATGTCATCCATAAGATGGAGAAACTCCCTTCCCTGTGCCTTCGCCTGCTTCGTCTTTGCAGATGCCTCTCCGCTGTCAAACATTGTCCACCTGACCATAAGCGAGAAGACCATCTCTTCGTTTCCGCTTGGGAAGAATTCGTCTCCGGAGTTTATTACTCCGCCTGCCGCAATTATCTGCGGAAGCAGCAGCCCTTCTGCAGCCCTGGCTACCTTGGCTGCCCTGCGGCTCATCAGGTCGTACATCCTGACCTCCATCCTGTTCTCATAAGCTGCTTTTAAATTGGACTCCCTCTCTGCCAGAGCCTCTTTTGACGGGACATATTCGGGATGTGCGGCACCTGCTTCTGAGACCTCCGGCGGTGCCCCGACAGCGTTTTCAAGAGCTGCCGCGGAAATGCTGACGGCATTTTCCGCCCTGATCAGTGCAAGCTCCGCATCGGCGACCGCGACCTTGCTCCTTAGTACATCTCCTCTTGCAACAAGCCCTGACCTGAAAAGCCTCTCGGCCCTTTCAAGATGGTCTCCGGCAAGCTTCAGCGCCTCTGCTGCGACCATCTTTTTGGCAGAAGCTCTCTTCCAGTTGTAATATGCTGTCCTGACAGAATTTGCAACTGTCTGGCTAATTCTCTCCTTTTCGGCCACAGCCGCATCCCTCGCAAGTTTTGCAGCCTCCTTTGAGGCAGAAAGCGATCCTCCTGCATATATGGTCTGCACAAAACCTGCAGCGGCTATATAAACATTAACGAAATCAACGGGGATACCTTCAATGGGCATTAATCTGTCCTTCGGCCATATGGCAGCGATCCCGGCACCAAACTTCGGTCCCATCTTTGCACCGGCTTCCTGAAGTGCTCCCTCCGCACGGATCACCCTCTCCTCTGCGGCGGATACCAGCGGATTGCTCTCCCTTGCCTTCAGGACCAGCCTCTCAAGCTCCTGAGGTTCGGCAGAAAAGGCAACAGCCGCACCGGAGAGTATGGCAATAAGAATGAGAACTATTCCAACGGGGATAATTTTTTTCATTTTATATTCCTCCTGCGGATCATGGAACAAAACGCTTTTTGAACATTACGATGCTTGACGAAAACATCACCGCAATGTATACGCAGAGTGCGAGTGTGTCTTTCCAGACAAATTCGAACCCTCCGCCCTTCAGTATTATCTGCCTTGACAGCCTTATGTAATATGTAATGGGGATACACTCTCCGAGGTAGCGGAATCCGCTCGGCATGGCCTCCGTGGGAAAGACAAACCCTGAGAGCAGGACACTGGGGAGAATAAGGAAGATCGAAAGCTGGAGGGCCTGCATCTGATTCTGGGAAAAGGTCGATATCATTATCCCGAGAGAGAGGTTGGCAACCACATAAAAAAACGTCAGGACAAAGAAGAGTATCTTGCTCCCCAGAAAGGGCATTTTAAATACTGCCATGCCTACGATTATAGATACGATCACCTGTATATATCCTACTATTATGTATGGGAGTATCTTGCTCAGAAGCAGTTCCCAGGTACGCATCGGAGTCACGAGCAGCTGTTCCAGGGTTCCCTGCTCGCTCTCCCTGACTATAGCCATCGCCATCATCGCGATAAGTGTTATGGTAAGGAGCAGCCCCATTATTCCGGGGACAAGATACCATGAGGTGATAAAATCGGGATTGTACCATGGGCGGATCCTGATATCCACGGCCTGGGCGGGTATTTCAAAGCCCATACGCCTGAATTTGTCTCCCAGGATCTCCTGTGATTTCAGCATGCCAATGGTCTGAGCGGCAGCCATTGCCGATGATGCGGACATA
Source organism: Synergistaceae bacterium UBA1037 (assembly GCA_002316795.1). Lineage (GTDB taxonomy): Bacteria > Synergistota > Synergistia > Synergistales > Synergistaceae > Caenicola > Caenicola nitritireducens. The sequence continues at coordinate 30,345 of DCEE01000050.1, read as the reverse complement.
TTGTCGGTGGCATCGATAATGACCTGTATTGCGGCTTCTCTGCCGCTTTTGATCTTCTGCGCATAATCGGGAGGTATTATCAGTCCGACCTTGGCTGCCCCCGATTCGACGGCCCTGTTGACCTCTTTGATGTTGCCCGCATAGAGCTTGATGTCAAAGTAGTTGCTGGCCGTAAAACTCTCTATCATCTCACGGCTCTCCTGAGTCCTCGACTGGTCGAATATCGCGGTCTGAAGGTGCTTGACGTCCGTGTTTATCGCAAAGCCGAATATCAGGAGCTGGGCAACGGGCATGAATATGAGCATGGCAAGGGTGAGCTTGTCTCTCATGACCTGTATGAACTCTTTGACTATAAGGGCACGAAGCCTGCCAAAATGCACAGCTGTCACTCCTTCGTTGCCTCAGCGGAGGCTTTAAGACTCATCTCGCCTGTACCTGACAGCCTTCCGTCACCAAGATCCATTACTGATCCCTTCTTCACCAGGTAGGTAAATACGTCTTCCATGGACGGTATGATCTCCTTTACCGAAGCTCCCCTAAAGAGTTCATCGTCATCAATCCGCCGCTCTTTGCCTACCAGGAGATGCAGCTTCTCCCCAAAAAAGTAGGAGTCGATCACAGGTCCCGCTTCACCTCGCTCGATCTTTGCAAGAAGATCGAAGGAGTGGTCCGATCCAATTTCATAGAGCCTGCCTGGGATGAGCTTTTTCAGGTTCGCAGGCGTGTCATCGGCTATGAGTCCGCCGAAGTAGATAAATGCGACCCTGTCGCAGTGCTCCGCCTCATCCATAAAGTGTGTGGTAACCATTACTGTCGTGCCATCCGCCGCAAGATCGTATATTATGTCCCAGAAGAGCCTCCTGGCCTTAGGGTCAACGCCGCTCGTAGGCTCGTCAAGAAAGAGGATCTTCGGCTTGTGGAGAATGGCGCAGCCAAGTGCTAGCCTCTGTCTCCAGCCTCCCGAAAGCAGTCTCGTATACTCGTCTTCGCGTCCGTTCAGTCCTGCCAGGCTGAGCATATCCTCAATACGCTTCTCCTTCTCCGCACCCCGGAGTCCGTATAGGCCGGAGTAGAGCTCGAGATTTTCGATCACCGTCATTTCAGGATAGAGGCTGAACTTTTGTGACATATATCCTACCCGGTCCTTGATCTTCCTTCCCTCTCCCGCGAGATCCATGCCAAGGACAAGTCCCGCTCCGGATGTGGGTGCAAGAAGACCGCAGAGCATCCTGATGGTCGTAGATTTTCCTGATCCGTTAGGTCCAAGGAATCCGTATACCGAACCCTCTTCTATGGACATAGTTATGCGGTCAACGGCAGTGAAGCTGCCGAATTTCTTTGTCAGTTCCCTTGTCTCTACTGCGGGACGCGGCAAGGCAGCGCACCTCCGGAGAAGGCAACGAAGAGGTCCTCAAGGCTGGGTGTAGCTTCGAAGAGGTCAGGGAGCTGGCTGTACCTTTGATCAAGCTCTTTTCTTATTTCGCAGGCCGCGGCATCGGCATCGTCCACAACTATATGGTAGTTAGTGCCGAAGAGGTTTGCATCGCATACATGTCCGCACTTCATCAGCCAATCCTTTGCCCTTCTTTCATCCAGCTCAAGCCTGAGGATCTTTTTGTCGTAACGGCTCAGAAGTTCCTCTGAGGTCCCCACGTCCAGTATCCTTCCGTTGTTGATGAACATTTTTCGTGTGCAGAGTTCGGCCTCGTCCATGTAGGGAGTGGAGACTATTATAGTCAGGCCCTGTCTGTTAAGTTCATAGAGCATGGCCCAGAATTCCCTCCTAGCCACAGGATCGACCCCGGTAGTCGGCTCATCAAGAAAGAGGATCTCCGGGGTATGCATAAGTCCTGATGCAAGGGCAAGCTTCTGCTTCATCCCTCCGGAAAGTTTTCCGACCAGCCTCTCCCTGAAAGGCCACAGGCCTGTCCGTTTAAGGATCTCCTCTGCTCTTTTAAGCACCGTTTCCCTCTCTGTACCATAGAGGGAACCAAAGAGGGCAATATTCTCATTCACAGTCATATCAGTATATAAGCTGAAAAGCTGTGGTACATATCCGGCGTTTACCCTCGCCCTCCGCCTGTTTTTCATACCCAAAAGGGTGCACTCTCCGGTATCCGGATTTGTGATGCCCATGGCCATCCTTATCAAAGTGGTTTTGCCGGCTCCGTCAGGTCCTATGAATCCGAATATCTCGCCTCTGCGGACTTCAAGATCTATGCCCTCAAGCGCGGCCACCCCATTGAACTTTTTGCCTGCCCCTTTATAAGAGAGAGAGATTTCGCTCCCGTCAGGTATCATAGTATCACGGCATCAGCAGGCATACCCGGCTTCAGGATGCCTTCAGGATCATTGACCCTGAGCTTGATCCAAAAGACCATATTTGAACGTTCGCTCTGGGTGAGAGAAAGTCTGGGGTTGTACTCCGCCTGCTGATTGATCTCACTTACCACAGCTTTGAATTTTTTATCGGGATAGGCATCGACACTCACCTCTGCCTCTCCTCCAAGTTTGACCAGCCCCAGCTGCGTCGAGGGGATATAAAGCTTGATCCAGCAGTCTGTCATTATTCCAAGGGTCGCGATCGGTGCTCCGGGATTTATAACATCGCCGGCTTCATAATTTTTGGTGAGGATGACGCCTTCGGCAGGAGAATAAAATTCCTTGTAGCCGACAATTGTCTCTGCTTTGAGAAGTGCGGCCTCAGCTCTCTTCACATTTGCCTTGGCTGCCTCTATCTGCTCCGTTCTTATTCCCCTTTTAAGCATCAGAAGGGTCTCTGAAGCCATTTCCATAGCATTCATCTTGATTTTTACGTTCTCCTCGTAGAGCTCTGCTTCCCTTACCGATACGACTCCTTCCGCCGCAAGCTCCCGGAAGCGCTTTTCATCTCTCACGGCCTGTTCATGCTGAGCCTTTCTAAGGGCATATTCGGCTTCGGCCCTCGAAATGTCCTCTTTTCTGAATCCGTTCTGAAGCTCAAGCAGCTGTTCTTTTGCGGCCGCAAGGGAGGCTTCGGCGATAGCGGCATCATGATCTGCTCCGTCGAGGGACATCCTCGCTATCAGCTGGCCTTTGGTGATGTGGTCCGATTCGCTGATGTTCAGCTCAAGTATCCTTCCCCCTGCCTGGGGAGAGAGGTTGAGCTCAGTGACTTCGACTGTTCCTGAAGCTCTTACCCTCTCATCTTTTGTCCTTGCCTCGAACATAAGAAAGTATGCAGAGAGTGCTGCAGCAGCCACGAGCACCGCGATGATCACATTCCTCTTTTTTTTGCCTTCGGGTATATTCAATCCTGAGTCTCCCCCTTCAAGGAAACTTGCTCTTCCTTATTGCGACATTATATACATAATCGGAAGAATAGGTTATCCGGCAGCACTATATTTATCAGAAAAACCTCTTTTTCCACAGTATCACTGTTGCAGCCACAGTGAGCATTATCGAGACAAGGCCAACAATGTAGAAACCAAGCGGGTGCGAGGTCCAGGGAACGGGCACGTTCATTCCGAAGAAGCT
>DCEE01000050.1:0-26621 GCA_002316795.1 Synergistaceae bacterium UBA1037 | reverse complement strand
TTGTTCGAAATGACGGAGGCGAACGCGTCCATCATTCCGGCAAGGACATCGGTCTGTATCTGGGCCATCTCTATCGCCTGGTCATATTCGACCCTGACGTCATCGAGGAGATCTTCGTCCTCTTCCCTGATTTTGATAAGGTGGTTGACCTGAGGGTTCGAGCACAGCCGCAGCAGACGCTCAACGACGACCCTGTTCGACCGGAGCGACATGGAGTAGTAGGTAAGTCCCTTCTGAAGGTCCAGGAGCTGGAAAAGTTCCTCGTTCTTCATCGAGAGCCTGAGATCCTGTTCTATTTTGTCAGATTTCCTCGCCATCTGACGCAGATCCTTAAGGAAGAGCAGCGCTGAGTGATAGAGAAGCTGGAAGAGGAACCTGGTCCTTTTGAATGTGCTGAAGTACCTGTACCTCGTCTCTTTGAAGCTGTGAAGGACTTCGTTGTACTCCTGGCAGATCGTGACAAAAAAATCCGGGGTGACGACCATTCCAAGGGGTATGGTGTCGTACTCGCCGGGCCTGTCTTCGTGATTGACCGGGACGTTTATAAGTACAAGGATGTGATTGTCTTCTATCTCTATGCGGGAGGATTCTTCAGGGTCAAGCGCGGATCTTATGAAGTCCTGGGGGGCTCCGGTTATCCTTTCAGTGACCAGCAGTTCCTCTGCTGTAGGTTTTACCAGGCTTATCCAGGCGCCCGATTCAATGTTGTCCGGATCGATATCGTGGAGCCTGTCTTCAAAAGTTTTGGTTATTTTAAGCATTGGCGTCTCCTCCCCGCTCTTTTTTGAATTTCTGCGCGTTCCGGGCTGTGCAGTAATGCACATGCCGGGTCGTGTCATCAAAAAGATGCCGTCGTGTTGTGTTCGTCAGTTAAAAATTTTAAAGTTCAACGGGAGTGAAGGGATGAAACGAAGGAAAATCTGCAGAAACTCCACACCCGGCAGCGCCGGGTGCTTGTAAAAAAGCGCAGCCCGGGCTAGAAAATATTCACTAAGCGTCCTTGAGGTTCAGGACTGGGACTGGAACTATCCATGGACTGCTCCTTCCTTCGGGTATTTCCCGACATATTGCTTTCTCGCATAAAGTTTAGTGCTTGGCCTCCCTTAGGTCAAGCTGAAATTTATCATTATCCCTTATGACAGAATAATAAAAAAGACAAAACAGGGTTTTTGCCTTGAGATCATATTCCGGAGGGCTCGGCTCCGTCTGCACCAGGATCGGGCTGCCTTACCGGGGAAAAGAGCAAAAAAACATCCCGGGCCGCAAGCAGCGCCCGGGATATCGGGAAGACTGAGCAGATCGTAAAAACTAACGCTTTGAGAACTGCTTGTTTGCCCTTGCGCCCTTGAGTCCGACCTTCTTGCGCTCGACCATGCGTGAGTCGCGGGTAAGAAGTCCTGCCTTCTTGAGGGAGGGACGCGCTGCAGGGTACATCTTGAGGATCGCCCTTGCCACGCCGAGGCGCACCGCGCCGGCCTGGCCGGTGAGTCCGCCGCCGTGGGCGTTGACGAATACGTCGATCTTGCCCTCAACTCCGGCGACCTTGATAGGCTGGAGAGCGAGAGTGGCCCAATAGTATCTGGGAAGGTAATCCTTTACCTCCCTGTTGTTGATGAGAAATTTACCGTCACCTTCGCAGATACGTACGCGGGCGATAGCGTTCTTTCTTCTGCCTGTACCCCAAATGAAGGATACAGGGGCTGCTGTCTCTGTCTTTTTAACTGCCATAGTTTACACCCCTATCTCCTAGTCTATCTGCTCGGGCTTCTGAGCCTGATGGGGATGGCTCGGACCGGCATATACTTTAAGTTTGCGGTACATATCGCGTCCTAGTTTGGTCTTGGGAAGCATGCCCCATACGACCCTTTCGATCAGACGCTCCGGACGGCGCTCAAGGACCTCCTGGTAAGTGAGAGTCTTCAGTCCGCCGGGGTAAAGACTGTGTGTAGTGATCGTGGACTGCAGGAGTTTCTTGCCTGTAAGTCCGACCTTCTCAGCATTGACCACTACAACGAAATCGCCGGTGTCAACGTGAGGCGTGTACGTCGGCTTGTGTTTTCCCGAAAGGATACGGGCTACCTGAACTGCCAGACGGCCAAGGTGTTTGTCTGTCGCGTCGATGACGTACCATTTGCGCTCGACTTCCGCACCCTTAGCCATGAAAGAACGTGTGCCTATCATGGATCTTCCTCCTCAAAAAAGTGGAACACTAATTTTTATTTTTTATATTTCTCAAAGCTACCCTTCCGGCTCCCTGAAGCCGTGGCATTCGTGCCTTGCGGCACCGGGCTTCGGAGACACTGTCCGTTAACGTGGGGGAAAACAGACCGTGGGGCTAGAGTACGCGTTCAAGCCTCTGATTTTCAATTATTCCGGGAAGACGTCCGCGCTTCGCGATCGGCCTTCCGTCGACCATTTTAAGGTCCATGGTCATATCCCTCTGGGTACCGTGTGTAATGTAGCTCCCTACTCCGTAAACAGAAGCGCCTGCATCGTTCATCAGTCTGATGCGGTCAGGGGTCAGCCCCCCCGTCGCTATGACCTGGACTTTGCTGTATCCTGCCTTGTCAAGACGCCATCTGATCTCGCGGACCAAGTCCGGCGTGACGCCGCCGCGCTCTCCGGGTGTATCGAGCCTTATGCCTGAAAGTTTGTCGCCCAGGCATTCCGCGACCCGGATAGTCTCTTCCGCTTCATCCTTGAAGGTATCCACAAGCACTATGCGCGGTTCCTCTGCAGGTATCTGGCTGTCGTAAAGCTTTGCGAGCCTGACTGTGTCACCTACTATCAAAATGGCCGCATGGGGGATGGTCCCCTTCGGCTCTTCACCGCACAGCTTCGCCGCAAGTATGCAGCTCATCGCGCTGCAGCCGGCAATTTTCGCGGCCCTCTCCATTACGGGGGCTACTGCAGGGTGCACATGCCTCGCGCCGAAACAGAGAACATTGCGCCCCTCCGCCGCATCCACACACTCTCTTGCCGCAGTGGCCCAGCCTGTAGAAGAGGCGAGCATCCCAAGCAGCACTGTTTCATAAAGCCCAAAAGACTCATAGGTGCCTGTGATCCGCATCAGCACCTCTTTTGCTTCGAAAGCGGAACCCTCTGGGACAGCCTCGACAACAGGCGGTTCAGGGAATGTCCTGAAAAGCCGGAGGACTTCTTCGATCCCGGCAAAGATGCCGCTCTTTCTTGTGAAAACCTCTGCTGTCACGGGCGTTTCAAGGAGTCCTGCCGAGCGCAGGACGTCTCTTGTCTTCAAAAAATAGATGTCTGTTGTCCAGCCTGTAAGCAGCTCTTCGTGCGTTGCCGAAAAAAGACGGCCTTCCGTCTCATGGAAGGAGACGATGTCCTTTTGGCTGTCAAGCCTTTTGAGCGGCATGGCGACGGCCTATCTTACGACGACCTGCAGGATCGAAAGCACCATAAAGGCAAGCATCAGTCCCGCAGTTATCTTGGTCAGGGATGACATGCGCTGCCATGTTCCTCCCGTATCTGCCTGAGTGCCGCCTCCGCCGAAGGCTCCGGTGAATCCGCCGCTTTTCCTGTGCTGCATCATTATAACTCCGATCAGAGCTACACAAACAAGGATGTGAAGTATTCCAAGAAGGATTTTCACAAACCACACCTCCAGGGGTTTTCTCTATTCCGGCGGCCGGATCACTGTCCCTGCACAGACCGGGATTTTTCCATAGTACGTACAGCATAGTATTTTAACACAGGTATGAGCATTTCTGCTATACCTTTTATTGCCATAGCCCTATGGGAAATTTTTGTCTTTATCTGATCTCCAAGTTCGGAAAATGTGGCATCATATCCGTCAGGTATGAATATGGGATCATAACCGAAACCGCCGCTGCCGCAAGGCTTTGATGATATTGTACCGCTGCAGATGCCCTTGTATACGAGCGGGTCCTCCCTGTCGGGGAATACGACCGCTATGCAGGAGACAAAGCGGGCTCTCCTGTCCTCTACGCTCTCCATTTTGGAAAGAAGCCATATTGTCCTGTCAGCGTCGCTGCCCGGGACCGCGCGGGCTGAATGCACCCCGGGGGATCCTCCGAGGGCAAAGACTTCCAGGCCGCTGTCATCGGCGAGCGCAGCCATACCAAGCGCTTCAGACCAGGCCCTTGCTTTGAGCAGCGCATTTTCTTCGTAACTTTCGCCTGTCTCATCTACCTCTATCGGAGCATCAGAATCTCCGCCGTAAATGAGCTCTACTCCTATCGGTCTGAAGGCCTCTTTCATTTCACGGTACTTGTTCCTGTTGCTGCTTGCCAGAACTATCTTCATCTCAGAAGAACCGCTTTTTCCTCTTCGGTCAGTTCAAGCGCTTCCGCCTGGATCCGGTGTATCTCACAGATGCCCCTCCATCCCAGAGAGAGGATCTCGTCCAGTTCTGCGCCGGAGAATACACCTCCCTCGCCTGTGCCCTGGAGTTCCACGAATTCTCTCTTTGACGTCATCACTATATTTGCATCGACTTCCGCGGCAGAATCCTCTTCATAGCAGAGGTCAAGCATCGGCACTCCGTTTACCTTGCCTGCGCTGACAGCACCTATTTGAGTCTTCAGAGGGATCTCATTGATCATTGAGTTGGCGGCCATCCATCTCAGAGCGTCAAAAAGAGCGACAAAGCCGGCGGATATCGAGGCTGTCCTCGTTCCGCCGTCTGCCTGAAGGACATCACAGTCTATCCAGATCGTCCTCTCGCCAAGCTTCGACATGTCCACCGCGGCCCTGAGTGATCTGCCGATCAGCCGCTGGATCTCTGTTCCCCTTCCGTTGGGTTTGCCTTTGCTGATGTCCCTCTGCGTCCTCTGGTGCGTGGATCTCGGGAGCATGGAGTACTCTGCGCTGATCCACCCGCTGCCGGTGCCTCTCATGAAGGGAGGCACCTTGTCCTCCACAGAGGCAGTGCACAGCACTTTTGTATTGCCCCATTCGACCAGCGCCGACCCTTCGGCGTACCTGCTGAAATTCCTCTGGAACATTATCGGTCTCAGTTCAAATGGTTCTCTTCCGTCTATCCTCATCGTCCGATGCTCCGTTAACTGATCTCCCATGGTTTTGTGAGATCCACGGGAGCCTTTTCACCCGACTCTTTGCCGTCGATATAGAATTTTACTTTTTTGATCGGCGGGAAGTTATCTCTCATAGTACGGACAAGTCCGGTGATCACCATTGACGCCTTGTCTTTGCCCAGTGTCTTCAGCGAGGTGCCGAACGCTCCCGTCATGTCAAGGTAGAGCCAGTCCCCGCTCCGGAAAACGTTGAGCACCCGCGAGCTGTTGTCCAGCATCTGAGTCTCTTTAAGCCCGTCTATGTAGACAGAGACCACCTTTTCGATATCCTCCTCGACCATTCCCTTTTTGATCTCTATCTCCCTTTCGGTGAATGTCTTGCCCTCCGGTATGAAGAGGTCATATTTGACATTTCCAGATCCGTTGGAAACATTGGCGCCGGAAACCACTCTTGATGCCTCCGTTCCGCTCCCTACAACATTTCCCACTCTTGGACCGCCTTTTTTATCCGCCCAGTTGAAAAAATAGTTGGCTCCGAGGTATCCGCAGACGAAAAAGATCGCAAGAAGGGCGACCCAGGCGAAGATCCTGACCAGCAGGGGGGCTTTTTTGCTCTCGTCCTCCTCTTCCTCCTCGAACTCGTCGTCATTGAAGCTTTCTTCAAATCTTGCGCGTGATCTCTCTGCCTGTACGTCATCATCGCCGCGGCCCTTTCCGGTGTATCTTGCGAAAAATCCCGCTTTGAGGTTCTCGTTATCTTCCTCCCCGGCCCTCTTTCTCTCCGGAGAGACCCTTTCCTTCTGTTGCGCAGAGACGCGCTTTTCCGAGGGTTCGTCGAATATTTCTTCTTCTTTTTTCTTTCTGACTATAAAATGGCGGGTTCTTTCCTCAGGATCCCTCATTCTTTATTCCTCCCGTATACGATCACTGCACTGTCACCGGATGTTCGTTGATGTAGGTCGCGATACCCTTTGCAAAGCTTCTGCAGAGAGCTTCCCTGTAGCTCGCCGTATTCAGCTTCGCCGCCTCCGCCCTGTCCGTAAGGTAGCCCATTTCGATCAGGACGGAAGGCATGCCCGCGCCTCTCAGTACATAGAAAGGCGCCTGTCTGACCTTCCGCATCGGGAGTCCCGATGACTGTGCCGAACTGTGCAGGACTTCAGTCAGGGTAGTGCTTTCGTTTATCTTGTCGTTCTGCTGCATGTCCCCAAGTATTTTGAGGAGCAGCCTTGTCTTCTGGTCAGCCCGCTGTACGTCCTGCGCGGTTTCCGCTCCCCCGCTTATTTCCTTGTTTTCGTATATGGCCAGCTGCATTGCGTCTTTGTCCGACGGGGGGGCCATAATATAAAACTCAAGCCCGGCGGCGTATTTGCCTTTGGGCATCGCGTTGCAGTGTATGCTTACGAATACGTTCGCTTTGCTGTCGTTGGCAAAGGCTGTCCGCTCTCCCAGCTTTAGATAGACGTCGGTCTTTCTGGTGTATCGCACATCTATGCCATATTCCTCAAGTATCTTTCCGAGTTCAAGGGCAGCCTTCAGGTTTATGTCCTTCTCCCTTATGCCGTTGGCCATGGCACCGGGGTCGTGTCCTCCGTGCCCCGCATCGAGCACCACCACAGGCCTTTTGCTTCCGGGAGCGATCTTTACGGGAGTCAGCACAGCCGCAGGTTTTTTCTCTTCTCCGGCAGCTTTTTCAGGTTCTGTCATTTCAGGCTTTGCAGGTTTTTCGAGCTCGGCCGGTGCCTCCTTCAGAGGTTCCTCTTTGGCCGGTTCCTTCTTTGCCTCCTCTGCCTGAGGAGGTGTCACGTCAGGCTCGGACCATCTCATCCCGGGTTTTCTGCCAATATTTGAGTAAAACTGATCCAGGACTGTCACCATGGTTTTCGAGTCGGCCCACCAGTGTCCGTCTTTGACCTCTATCGGATAAGGCAGGCTGATTATCGAACCGTTTACCCTCACTACGCTGGAATTGTTCCAGAACTCCATCTTCTTGCCGTCTATCACCACTACTATGCCCTGAAGATTGCCAGACCTTGCAAGTCCGAGTGCAGAAATGACCTCTTCTATGGCTACGTCCTTCCCCTTCAGTGCGTTTGTCCTCGCGGATATGTCCCCCTTCTTAATGTCGCCGTACCAGAGGGAAAGGTTTTCCGCACAGGCTGCTCCGGCAGCCATTGCTGCAATGAAGAGAGCTATGGCCAGCATCGTTGATATTTTCTTATTCACCCGCAACAACAATATTTTCCACCACCAATGTCGGAGCCGCTGTGGATCCGAAGAATTCAAGGTCGGAGCCGACAGCGGCTATATTATTCAGAAGGCTTTTCAGGTTTGACGCGATAGTTATCCCGCTGACAGGCCTTGTTATCTTCCCCTTTTCGATCAGATGTCCCTTTGCCCCGACCGAGAAGTCTCCGCTGATGGGATCTATCGTATGGAGCCCCATCATATCTGTTAAGAAAAGTCCTGACCCTACGCCGGATATGAGTTTTTCGGGGCCTTCGCTTCCTGCTTCCAACAGAACATTGGTATTTCCCACCTCAGGCAGAGAGGACATTCCCCTGCATGCATTGCCTGTTGAGGCAACTCCGTCTTTCCATGCATACTGAAGATTATACAGGTAGGACCGGGCGATACCGCCTTCGATCAGGACAGTCCTGCCTGTGGGCACCCCCTCTGAATCCCACGAACCCGTTCCGGCTTTCCATGGTATCCTTCCGTCATCTATAAGGGTAACACAGGAGGACGCAATTTTCTCCCCCAAACAGCCCTTCATCATTGACCTTCCCTTGTGTATCTCAGGCGCGCAGAAGAGGTCCCCGATGACCTCCACAAGTGATGACGCGGTTTCCGGGTCGATGACGATAGTATAAGGGCCCGTCCTTATCGGCTTTCCGCCAAGCGCCGAGACCGTCTTCTCAACTGCCCTGAGCGCGGTCTGTTTTATGTCCAGCTCATCCAGCCGCCTTGATTCGAGACCGTAACCTCCTATCTCAGTGTTGGTGCCGTCATCGGCTATGACTGTTACGACGCAGCTCGCGCTGCTTCCGCGCTCCCAGCCGGCAAGTCCGGTACTGGTGCAGTAGAAGGACGACCCCCATCCGTCATTCCAGGATGCGCTCCTTACCGAGATAACTTTTTTATCAGCTGATCTCGCATATCCCGTCATTTCACGGCAGTATTCCATTCGTTTCTGAGGAGTAACGGCAACTATCTGAGGATCTTCAAGGTCAAGCGCGGGGTCTGAGACCATTTCCCCATCGTAAAGCATTATGCCTTCCTCCGGTTCGGAATTCCTGCAGTTGACAAGGCTCCATTCCGCCAACTCCTTAAGCGAGAGCCTGTCCAGCCTGTTTCCGTAGGATATCCCCTGCCTGCCGTCTGACATGATAGTCCTTACTCCAATGCCCGCAGTAAAGCCGGTCACGCACTCTTCGATCTCCCCGTCCTTGAGGGAAAGTCCCGAACCGGCGCCTTCGGAATAAAGTACGTCAGCCGCCGATGCCCCTCCGCGCAGAGCCTCATCCAGTATCCATCCTGACATGGATTCGACTTCTTCACGGGAAAGGAATTCGGTCACTGAGAGATCACCTCAAGTATTATCGACGCGGCCCTTTCGACATCTTCCCTGTCTACGTCGAGATGGGTAACAAGACGTACCCTTCTGGGCGACAGTGCGTTGAGAAGCAGTCCGCGTTCCCTGCAGGCACTGACAAAACGCTCGTCCGAAGGGTAGCCGTCAAGCATCGGAAAGAATATCATGTTCGTCATATTAGGAACTTCTTCTACATGGACCCCTCCCTTTATCAGGAGTTCAGACAGAAGTTTTGCATTGTCATGGTCTTCGGAAAGCCTCGGTATGTTGTTTTTAAGCGCGTACAGCCCAGCAGCCGCGGCTATCCCTACCTGACGCTGGGCTCCGCCGATGCGCTTCCTGGCCTTTTTAGCCCTTTCAATGAATTCGTGAGATCCGCAGAGCATCGACCCCATAGGCGCCCCGAGACCCTTGGAAAGGCAGAACTGGACAGAATCGATCTCATCGGTAAATGCCTTCACATCCACTCCGTGGAAAACGGATGCGTTGAATATCCTCGCTCCGTCGAGGTGCACATGAAAACCCAGCTTGTGTCCCTCTCCCGCAACTTCGGCAAAGCGTTCCGGCGATACCGCTATCCCCCCCGTGTAGTTGTGGGTATTTTCGAGACAGAGTATAGTCGTGTCAGGGTGGTGGATGTTGTTGTCAGCCCTGTTTGCGGGGGCCAGGTCAGCTGCTGCGGGAATTCCCTCGTCGTCATTGAGAGGGTAGGGGCATAGTCCCGCGATCGCGGAAAAGCCTCCGACTTCGGCATTCCATACATGGGACCGCTTCCCTGCAAGGAGGCTCTCCCCGTGGCGCCCCGCCGAGAGAAAGGCAAGCAGATTGCCCATTGTGCCTGAACATGTATATATGGCCGCCTCTTTGCCCGTAAGTTCGGCTGCATATTCTGACAGTGCGTTTGAAGAAGGATCGTCGCCGTATATGTCGTCTCCCACTTCAGCGCAAGCCATTATCCTGCGCATCTCTTCGGAAGGCTTGGTAACCGTGTCGCTGCGGAAATCCATTATTTTCATGATCTTGATACCCCCATAGGTCAATTATTTTTTATTATGAAGCATGCCTTGCTGCAGTATTCTATATGCAGGGATCATTATACGCTGTTTTTATATTTTAACTCCCAACCTTGCCCATGGGAGAAAATCCTCGCTCACTGCGATCCCAAGCTCTACGCCGTGGCTGTTTGAGCCGTGGAAATCCGACCCTGCGGTCGGGTAAAGGTCAAACATATCGGCCATTTTAAGGTAATTGTAGATCTGTTCGGGGCTGTGACCCGAATAGAGCGCCTCGATGCCCCAAAGCCCGTGATCCTTCAGTGTCCCGAGAAGGCTGTGCATCTCCTCATCTCTGAGATATGCCTGTGCGGGATGAGCAAGTACCGCGACTCCTCCGGCCTCCGTGATCAGCGAAATGCACTCTTCGGCAGAAAGCCTTGCCCTTGACACATGAGCCTTTCCTCCATATCCGATGTACTTGGTGAAAGCTTCCCCTATGCTCGATACATACCCCTTCTGCATCATGAGCCTGGCAATATGCGGTCTGGCCACGACCTCTCCCTTGGAGAGAAGGGCAACATCTTCGATCTGTATGTCAAAGCCGAGTTCCTGCAATTTTCTGCATATACTGTGATTTCTGTCGTCCCTGTTGTTCCTTATATCACGAAGCCTCTTCTGAAGCGCTTCGTTTGTCCTGTCTATGCGGAAGCCAAGTATGTGCAGGGTAAAATCGGAGTCAGCAGAAAGCTCTATCCCCGAAAGCCCCTCCAAACCATTTTCCCTGCATGCAGCCATGAAAGGGGCAAGACCCTCGGTCGTATCGTGGTCTGTAAGGCTTACAAAGGCGAGATGCCTTTTCTTAGCGGCTTTTGCGATAGATTCCACGCTCAGAGTCCCGTCCGAATAGTTGCTGTGGACATGCATATCGATCAGTATCATCTATTTGCTGCGGGCCTCCTCTTTGTCCGTTGTTTCCGCGGATAATTTTACATACAAAGGGTGCGAAAGCACAAAGGCCATAAGTTCAAGTTTTTGCAGGTCTTCTTCAGAAAAAGCGTCCGGAGCCGCAGATTCTATCTGGAGGACACCGATCTTTTCACCTTCTGCACAAAGGGGGACGGACATAAGGGACCTTGCGTCCCTGTAGAAGGGAAGGTCCTTCCCGCTTTCCACCCTGGGCGTAAAATAAGACCTCCCTGATGCGAAGACTTTCCATGCGGCGCCTCCGTTTCTCGGGACGGTATTGCCTTGCCTTCCGGTCCTGCCCGGCATATACATCCCGCCGGCCTTGTCTGCTACCGTAATGAAGACTTCGTCTCCCGGTGTCATTTCCCTTATCTTTTCCGCAGCGGAAGACACTAAGCCATCGAGCCCCTTTTCCCGGGAGATCTCCGATGAGAACCTGTCAGCGGCACCGATGATTTTTTTGCCGCTGTCACGATAGTAGAGCATGAAGCCTCCCACAGCAACGAGAAGGAAAAATATTGAAGCAGTCTCGAACCAGGAAAAGACTCCGCATACAGATCCTATGACAGCTGCTGAGGCACATATCAGAAGGTTGGTCTTATGGGACCATCTTCCGCTTTCCGTCAGTCCCAGAAAGGCCGAAAGCATGGATGCCATAAAGAGCGGGGTCGAGTCGAAGACGCAGCTGAGTGCGCACCCGGCAGAGAGAAGCAATACCCAGAATATCTGGGGCCAGAACTTCCGTCTTCTGAAGACCCTGTCGAAATTGGGATCACCACTTTTCACTGTGCAGGATCTCCCCTTCCAGAGTCAATATCCTTATCTCCTCTTCATCCACGATCGCCGCTCCCGCGGGATCTTTGCCCTTTGGGATAGTTGTGGATCCGGGATTCATAAAAATAGTGCCCCTCTCCCTTACAACGGAAGCTACATGTGTATGTCCCGATATGGCCAGGTGTACGGCCGAATCGAGGGCCATCTGCCTGAAGAGGGGGAAGTTGTCGCCGTGCATCATAAGTATTTTCTTTCCGTTCCACCAAATTGAGACGTAGGGGGCGAGCAGCGGCGCAAGCACCATCTGGTCAACGTCTGCGTCACAGTTGCCCCTTGCTATGAATATAGTTCCCTTGTATCTGTTTATGGCGTCCGCGAGATCCGCAGGAGTATAGCCTCCCGGTATGGGATTTCTCGGGCCGTGGTAAAGCACATCCCCTGCGTGCAGTACCGCGTCGGCATTTTTAAACAGAGAGACGGCAGATACCCACGCGGGGTAGCTTCCGTGAGTGTCAGACAGAACACCCAGCACTTTACTGTCTATCCTTCGGGCAGACATGTCAACACATCCTTTGTGCGGGAAAATCCCGGTTGATATTATTCCCAGCTATTATATAATCAGTAGGCTCGGAAAAACACAGAAACAGGAGTGGTTTTTATGAATATAGATTCCAAAACACTGGAACAGCAGGACATGAAGATGCTGGTACATTCGCTTGAGCTCGTTTCAGCCCGGATATTCGAATCAGTAATAACACTTAATCAGCTCGCATCTTCGAATACTCCCGAGATGAACACCCTTTTTGAACAGTGGGTCTCATGCCTCGGGGAAGAGGTCGCCGCCGCTGCGGAAGAAAAGGGAAAACTCGATCCCGAAAAAATCTCAAAGCGCATTGGGGTAAGCGCTTCCACGATCATCTCCCTGGCCCTGGCCCTCCACAGACAGGGAAAGCTTAAGATCAGGTCACTGGAAGTGGAGCCGGGGGACAACGTTAACACCGAGATCTGCGGCTGCCTTAAATAGAGAAGGGGCGCAATTTCCTCAGCCCAGGGACTGCTAGCCCTTAACTGACTTGGCGACTGAATTTGCTCTGACTTTTCCCATGCTGGCTTTTGTCTGCCTTCTTGTAGGGCTGGCCGGCTTTGTCGACGCCTCTGCAGGAGGCGGGGGGATCATAGCTCTGCCTGCCTACGTCTTCACCGGGATGCCAGCTCACTTCGCGTTGGGCTGTAATAAGTTCTCAAGCGCCTGCGGGACGACCCTCTCAGTATTCAAATTCTGGAAAGCCGGCGCAGTTAACATTAGATCCTCGCTGCTCGCAGCGTTCAGCTCCTTTATCGGCTCAGCCATCGCAGCATCGATAGTGCTTAAGATACCGGACCACCTCGTCAAGACGATGCTCCTTCTGATCCTTCCCGTTGCGGCAGTCGTCATATTCCTCAAAAAAGACATGGGAGAGGACGACTTTTCCCACTCCCTGTCGCGAAGGGCGACTCTCTTATTATCGCTGCTGATCGGATTCCTGGTAGGCGGGTATGACGGGATGTTCGGGCCTGGAGCCGGCACATTTGCCATTTTTGCCTTTTCGTCGATAATGAAGTATGACCTTAAGACCGCTTCAGGCAATGCGAAGATCGTCAACCTTGCCTCAAACTATGCGTCCCTGCTGACGTTCGCTCTGGCCGGCACTCTCTATTACCAGATCGCAATACCTGCCGGGATATGCAATATCATTGGCAATTACATAGGCTCAGCTTACGCATTAAGAGAGGGAGGAAAGTTCATCCGCCCCATGATGATAGTCGTTCTGATCTTCCTGCTTGCCAAGATAACCTTCGACCTTTTCAGTATCTGATATCAGAATTTACTCTTTTTTGTGACCCACCACGGGGCCATTGAAGTATCCCTGTGTCCGCTTACCGTCAGTTCCCATACCGTCGCGACGAGGCTGTTCATTCTTGCCGCAAATGCGAATAACGGCATCAAAGGCAGGAAGCATAACCTCGACAGGTCCTCTTTTGGCCTTTCGGAGAGGCATGCAACGAAGATTAGGTACATTACAAGAAGCAGCAGCAGGTAGAAGAGGTAAACGAACAGCAGCAGTCCCGCCGAATACTCGATTGGGTAGACGATGAAGAGCCAGACTGTGTAAGCGAATATCACAAATGGCATGACTATCTGTGAAAAGAGCCCGGTGAATATTATCATCAGGAAATTGGGCCAGCCAAGAAGTTTTGGTTTGAATGACAACCTGTGCTTTCTGAAATATAGGTAGGAGAGATCTCCGTCCCACCTTATCCTTTGTTTGAGAAAACCCTTGAAGGTGGAGGGCGCGTCCGTGTGTCCTATGGCTTCGGGATCAAACACTATACGAAACTTCTTTTTGTACCTTCCGAAATAATTCTTGATCCTGAGCGTTATATCCAGATCTTCCGCAGTTCCGGCGTCCCATCCCTCCACAAGGTCCAGGACGTTTTTCCTAAAGACTCCGAATGCCCCGGATATGTTGTTTACCATATTGAATGCGCTCAACCCGGTCTTGGATGCCTGGATCGAGACAAAATATTCTATAGCCTGAAGAGATGCTGTCAGCGATTCATCGGCATTCCTTACCCTGAGGCAGCCTGAGACAGCGCTTATGGCCGGATCTTCAAAATGCCTGGTGACCCTCTCGACCATGTTGTTGTCGAAAGAGGTGTCGCCGTCAAGTGCCATCACAATCTCCCCGCTCGCGAAATTCAGCCCGGTGTTAAGGCTGGAGACACGGCCTCCTCTCTGCCATTTCGGTACCACGACAAGCTTCCTGTTCCGGAAGCCTGATACATATTCAGACATCTCCATCGCTGAATCGTAGGTAAGCTTATTTTTTGAAGCGCCGTCGATCATTGCAAGCATCTCGATCTTGCCGGGATATATCTGTTCGGTTAGGGATATTATCGTTTTCTGCACATCCCGCCCTTCGCTGTAACATGTGATTATACAGGAGACCGGAGGAAAGAAAGGATCCCGCTCGCCCTCATATCTTCTTTCGAGGGTGTATTTTATGACTCCGACCACTACAAGGAGCGACAGCGGGAGCTCGAAGAAGAGGACAAATGGCATGAACTTGAGCAGCAGACTGCCCGCACCTTCTGCAAAGAGGAGCGGCAGGTATTCCGCAGTCACCAGTCCACCGAACGCGTCCATGCCCGTCTTCTCTTTATGGGTTACAGCTCTTCGGCAAACATGGCAAGATATTTTTCTGCGGCGGCCTGATCGTCCTCAGCCGGTATCTGGAAAGATCTTGCCCGTATCTCTATCTTTTTTTCAGCCTTTATCTCAAGCATGTCATTGAGTTGCTCTATGCGTTCGGCTAGTATCCTCGAATTGTCAAAGATGGTCCTTGGCAGCAGGATCCAGAAGGTATCGGGAGCCGAGGATGTCGTTATATCCGTGTTCCTTACCATGGACCTTATCCTGAAAATGAGCTCGTCCATGATCTTCTTGTAAAGGTCCTCACCCAATGAGGTCTCGACCTCATAGAGGTTGGAGAACTTCAGGCCGATAATGGTAAATACCTCGTCAGAGTAGCGCTTTCTGTACTCCCTCATCCATTCGAGGATATTGCAGAAATATCCGAATTTCAGGTTGTTTTGGCCGTCAAAGAGCTGGACCTCCATCTGCATGTTCCCTGTCCGGACAGCGGCTGATCCCTTTCCCGACAGTTTATAGCTGTAGACATTTACGGCCGTCAGATCGGATGGATCTGTCCTGGCCCTGCAAAATAGACAGTCTGCTTTGACATCGGGTTCGATGAATTTTGCTCCGCAGTCATTGCACTCGTGGGACTCAAGCGGGTGGTCATAGTCGCTTCCAAGATGCCTCAGGACAGTGTTGCATTTGGGGCATACGAAAGACATGTTTATCCTGAAGTCGCTGTCCGGTGCGACATGCCCGCAGGTGAAGCAGTGCATCATCAGCTTTTTCTCAAAATCTATGCTGCCGCAGTTTGGGCATATGTCAACGTAGTTGAGATGCCCCGTCTTGCATTTCGGACACTTCCTAACCCTGTCGACCAAAGCATACCGTTCGATGTACCCATTGTCCTCAAGGAATGCAACGGCCCTCAGTGCCATTATCATCTCGGTATCGAACCTGAAGGATCTCAGCCTCTCCAGGCCGCTCAGATCCTCGGGCCTGAGTATCTTAGCCTCCTTCGATGAACTGTCGAGAAGCAGCGCCATCTGGGGATATGAATATATCCACTGCGAGAAGGGCGCACATACGGGCAGGAGCAAATGATCCTCACCCCTTACATACATGTAAGTGAGCATTCTCAGGTTATGGTTGTCCTGGAGTGCATCCGGGCTTACCCTGGCACCCCTTTCAAGGATGGAGAGCGCTTCGGGCAGCCTCTCCTCTATGTTGGCCGTGATCCCGTCGACCATTATGTCGAGCTGTTTCATCGTCCTTGAGATGTAGATGGGCGCGAAGCAGAACTCTGCGGATTCCCTCAGTTCCACCAACTCCCAGAATACTTTCAGCATATCGGAGGTCTTATTGCCTTTGAGTCCGTCGATCAGTACTATTCCGGGTTTGGGGCTCTTTTCGAGCAGTTCCCCGGCTGATGGGAAGTCGGTGATTTTTTCATCGGAAGAGTGCGCAGGTTCCTGGCCTAGAAGAATCCGGTATATTTTATATTCTGTCATTGCTCCACCCTCCTAAAAAAAGGACCTCAGTCCCCACTCAACTTTTACGGGGAGTCCGTCCACGATGCGGTCCTCCGGAAGGGGGTCCTTCAGCCTCAGATATACTGTTACACTTTTTGAGGAAAGTATCATCCTGCTGCCAAGGCCGCCCGGCGTACTCTGTGAAAGGGTCGGCATCTCCTGTAAGGTCGCCCTTATCTTTTTTGACCTTCCGGGGAGTACTACATTTGCCTCCGTATCAAGCTTGATCTTTGCAAAATTTTCAGGTGCCACATATGCTGTTACCTTTGCCGTCGCCGGGTCAGCTATCCACATAAGTTCCTGCCCCGCCCTGACCGATTGGCCTGAAACGACCTCTACCGACTGCACCCTGCCGGCATTTTTGAGGGTAACGGCATAGGATGACCCGTTAAGTCCTTCAAGATAGCTTATGCTTCTTTCCAGATAATCTATCCTTGACCTTATATCATTGGCAGCCGAAGGTTCTGCTCTTGCCGACAGCAGTGATCCACGCTGGGCGACCGCTGACCTGAGGTTTTGTTCCGCAAGGTTAACCTCGGCTCTTGTAGCTGCTCCCTGATCCATAAGCCGCTTCATCGTCTCCAGTTCCTTTTTAAAAAATACGACATTTTGGTCCGCTGCTTTTGTAGAAATGGCCGGCAGTGGTTTTGCCTGTTTCAGTGATATTTCCAGCGCATCCCTTTCTGCTTTCATAAGTGCGATCTGATTCAGAAGCTCAGGGGCAGGTTCCCTTTGCAGCCTCATCGCAACGGATCCTGCCTGTACATCCGACCTTTTTTTAACACCGATCTCAGTGATCACTCCGTTTTCTGCAGCAGTAATGGGATAGGTGTCCAGTGAGATGACCCCCGGGGACGAGATGAAGAACCATCCAAAGATCAAATTCCACAAAAGGATAAGGAGCGGTGTAAATACAAGTGCGAGTATCGACCACCAGAGCAGTTTCGACACGCTCCTTTTGCCGGGAGAATATGGTATCCTTACGCCGGCCCTGACTTCCGGGTCATTTTTCTGACTCTGTGAAAAAGATACCCTCATTTAAGCATCCCTCCGAAATCTTCCCATGACTGTATGATGACGCCCTTATAATTATTATTATTGGATAGTTTCCTGCATATTCTGTCCATATTTTGCCCGAAATTTTCTATCCCTGATAAAAAGTAGCTCTCTTCTTTAGGAAGGACTCTTTCTACGCTCTGGGCAAGAAAAAATTTCAGCCCGGGATGGCTGAGCATTATGTTTTTCATGCGGTCCGCAGCTGCATCAGGATTTGTCGTATATATCATCACAGACATATACTCCAGCCCCAAATCATTGAAGCCCCGTGATCCTGCTCCTTTATTCCCTTCAAGGTAGCGGGGGTGGATCGAAAGTGACAGAGGTTTGCCGGAAACCCTCATTGCTTCGCTGACCGTATCTATCAGTTGCTCCAGAAGTACCCCTCTTTTTTCTTCTGCCCCCGGAAGCGAATCCGGCTCAATATCAAGGTGGACACCTTTAAAATTATAATTTTTCATTTTCAGGAGTATTTCGAGAAGATCTTTCCTGTTGTCGGGATAAAGCCATTCCGGATCTCCAAGAAGCAGATCCGTTCTTATCCCCATCCTCTCTGCCGCC
This sequence comes from Synergistaceae bacterium UBA1037, assembly GCA_002316795.1. Lineage (GTDB taxonomy): Bacteria > Synergistota > Synergistia > Synergistales > Synergistaceae > Caenicola > Caenicola nitritireducens. Next base: position 8,943 of record DCEE01000050.1, on the reverse strand, counting down.
GAGAGGAGATCTTCAAGCTCCATCCTGTGATAGTAGATGTCCATTTTTTTCAGCTGCTCTGGCGTGAATGATATCAATAAATGACCAAAGCCCGTGCTCTTAAGTCTTTTAAGGGAAGACATCCTGGTCTCGGGAGAGAGAAATGGAGACGCGTCCCAAACGTAGACACTAAGGGGCCCACAGCTGCCCGACACTGAAGGTGCCCCCTCCGGCGCTTCAGTGCGGCTTGTCAAAACATCTGGAGCTGCAGACGGAACAGATGCTGCCCTTCCGCCGGATCCCTCTTTGCTGTTTTTTCCCATATGGTCTGCAGGTGTTTCGATGCGTGAAGGTCCTCCCGGAACATTCTTTTTTGATAAAAGCCAGTCCGGATCCAGCAGTCTGCTCCTCACAGGGCTGTCAGAAATTGGCCTGATACGCGGGGAAATTCCCGGAGGCTCCCCTCCCGGATAAGCATATCCGAGGAGATCTGCCCCGGCCTGCATGAAGATCATCTCCGAATCAAGCAGATCCATCACTCCGCGGTAGTACTGATATCTGCTTTTTTGCAGCTGTTCAAAGGTGTCGCCTGATATTGAGGCATGTCTGAGTATCCGCTCCCTGACGGCTTCGGCAAGTGCTGCAAGCCTTGACCCCTGTGCCTTGATGTTTGCATCGGTATAGGCGGCCAGGGATGCAGACTCTTCAGCCTCTCCCTGCATTTTTATCCTTGTAAAAAGTTCATCGCGCCTTGCCCTCTCCAGCTCTTTTGCCGCCGCCATGTTTGCCTTGTCCTCTTTGGAAAAGGCTGTCCCCAACGGTTCGCTTATGACAAAGGAAGCATATGCTCCGCTTCCGATCTCACCCGGAAAGTCTTTGGCCGCTGTTGCTCCTATAGTAAATGAACCCTCTCTGTCAACGATCTTTTTTTCAGACAAAAGAGCTTCATACTTTTTAAGTGCCTCTTTTCTCCATAATAACTCCGGATGATTTTCAATGTCTGCCTTAATACCGTCAAAAGGAGGAAGATCAGGGATCTCCATTTTTTCAGGCATCTCCCAAAGCTGTCCTGTCGCAAGCCTTATTATCTGGAGAGCCTGGGTCTTTCTCAATATTGATGAGGCCACATCCCTGCGTGCAATGTCATAAGCAGTCATAAATTCGAGTTTGTCTGCCGGAAGCAGAAGCCCTGTTTTTTCCCTTTCGGACAGTATTTTGTATGTTTCCTCTTCTGTGGAAAGGAATCTATTGGCCATTGCGATCTTTTCACACTCAGACCACAGGGTGACGTATGCCTTTCTGAGAGCTGTCAGGTTGTACATCCGCAGTATAAGTGGCCTGAAATTTGATTCTATCGATTTTATCTCTGATTCAAGTGCGCTGATCTTCTGTCTGTTCCATGTCCCGAACAGAGGGAACACTAGACCGGCACCGACTCCAAGCTTGCTGTAAGAGGCCGATTCCTCACTTGTCTCAAAGAGGGGCTCGTCGCTGTAACCGAAAGTAGTGCTGACAAAATATTTTGCGCCCATACGCTGGCGCTCAAGCTCCTTGAGCTGAGAATCACGCTCCATGGCAGATATTGCCGCAAGGACCTCCGGCCCGTTGCCTGCCATAGATTCAGCTTCATGGAGCGAAGGAAGCGCTGCTGCCAATGCACAGCCGCCGCCCGCAAACATGATCAGGTGCAAGGAGAGGCCAATGATAAAAAGAAATATTAAATAATAATGTGAGAGCTTAGAGATCACATGTCGTCCCGGCATAGGCACACTCCTCTCAGTGCAGAAAACTAAAACTGCAGTCTGTTGTGTATATTACAGGCCGCAGAACTAAAACTTTAATATGCTGCTTATTATAATTCATCATCGCTACTGCATATACATCTCTGAGAACGAATTTGATCTTCATACAGACGGGGGTAATTCTTTAAGACAATGATACTTCATCTGCCCAAGTTCTGAGTATTTATATTCAGACAAAAAGCCGGGCCCCTTGATACAGGGCCCGGCTTTTTGATCATTTCAGCAGAAAAATGTTATTTTTTCTTCAGAAACTGTTTTCTGACACCCTGCCATAAGGAAAGAAGGGTCAGTGCAATTATTACAAGGGAGAGCGGACTTGTGGCCATGCTCTTCAGAAGCATCGGCACGCTTCCGTGCACCAGCGAAAACGCCCTTGCAAGTTCACCCTCCGCCATGCTCCCCAAAACCAAACCCAATACTAACGGCTCTCTTGGAACATCGAATTCTTTCATGAGAAATCCGATAAGTCCTATCCCGAGCATGAGCATGATCTCTACCACAGACATGTTGATGGCGTAAGAGCCCATCACAGCAAGCCCGATCACAAGGGGGCCAAGGATCGAAGCCGGAGTCTCTATTAATTTTATGCCGTAACGGGCAATAAAGAGTCCCACCGGTATGAACGCGAGATTGGAAACGAAGAGACTCATTATGAAACTGTAAACTATTGAAGAGTTCTCAATAAAAAGAGTGGGGCCCGGCTTCAGTCCATGTATCATAAGACCGCCGATCAGAACTGCAGATACCGCGTTGCCCGGGACGCCCAAAGTTAAAGCCGGAATGAGAGATCCGCCGACCACAGCGTTGTTCGACGTTTCGGAGGCTATTACCCCTTCCGGACTTCCGGTACCGAACAGTTCAGGGGTTTTTGAGCTTCTTTTTGCGTCATCATATGCCACAAAACTGGCTATACTGCTGCCGGCACCGGGCACTATCCCTACGATTATGCCGATCACAGTAGCTCTAAAAATAAGCATTTTGTATTTAAAAAGCTCCATCATCTGTGAAATTACTCCGCTTCCCACAGCATTGACCTGTTTTTCAGAATTATCAGATCCACTTAATGAAGAGATTACTTCAGGTATTGAGTAAAGACCAATCAGAGCGATCACAATGGGAAGGCCGCTGTAAAGTTCAGCTATCCCTGCTGTAAATCTTACATCACCGGTAAGCGGGTGCATTCCGATGATACTTAAGAAGAGTCCAAGCGCTCCGGCCCATAGTCCCTTCAACATATTTCTGTCGGACAAAGAAGCAATAACGCTTACACCAAAAAGGGCAAGGAGAAAGTATTCCTGCGCTCCAAATTTCAATGCAAATTCTGCCAGGGGAGGCGCCATGAAGAGAAGTGCAAAGATGCTGATAAAACCTCCAAATGCGGATGCGGAAGTTGCCAGCGCTATTGCTCTTCCTGATTCGCCCTTTTGAGTCATTGGGTAACCATCAAGAATAGTGCAGCAGTTAGCGGGAGTCCCCGGTATGTTGATCAGAATGGCACTGATAGCACCGGAGTAGGTCGAAGAGCAGTAGATCGCTCCCAGCAGGGCAAGGCCCATCTCCGGGCTCATTCCAAAGGTAACGGGGACAAGCAGTGCGACACCCATGGTGCTTGTAAGGCCCGGAAGTGCTCCGATAACGACACCGAAAACTGTACCCGCAAAGATCATGAGCAATATCATTGGATCAGCTAATGAAAAAATTCCCTGTGCTATACCTGACATTAAATTCTCCATTTTTCAGTACCTCCGGAGTTAGAACAATAGACCCTGGGGAAGCCTAATTCCCAGGAAACTCACAAATAATGCATATACCACAATCAAAAATCCGGCAGTTGCTATCGCTTTTGGCATAAGTTTCTCTCTGCCAAAAACAGACATGGATCCAATAAAGAATATTACGCTGCTCACAAAATATCCGATATACATTATTCCGACTATGTACGCGATCGTCACAGAAAAAACAATCGCCGGGACCTTAAGTCTGCCCCAAATATTGCCTGTGTCGATCTCTTTAGTTCCGGCAGGTAAACGCAATGTCTTTACAAGTATCGATAAAGAAAACACGACCATAAGACCGCACAAAAATCTTGGAAAATCTGAAGATTCACGCGGATAGGTGAAGCTGGTCACAAGGAGAAGCAATGAGATCATCGATATTGATACTGCAAAAAACAACTCTTTTGTTTTATTTTTCATTAATATTTTGTCCCCCTAAATCTAGATCCTCCGCTTTTAAAAGCGAAGGATCACATAATTTTAAAGAGCAGTTGTTCTAAAATAGAGATTTATACTCTTCAACTATTTTTGCAGATTCTTCAACCAGCTTGTTTGATTCCTTGTTGCCAATGAATTCGATCGTCAGTCCAAGGGCTTTTGCCTGCGCCAAGAACTCAGGATTTTTCGCGACTTTTTCAAAAGCCTTCTCAAGCGTCGCAATATCCTTTGGGTTCATTTTTTTGGGGGCCGCAACACCGCGAAGAGCAGTGCCGGCTGAGGGGATGTTCATGCCAAAGACTTCCTTGGAAGTCTTGATACTGAGTCCGGGGAGCTTTTTGTCATAGAAGACAACAAGAGGTACCAACCTTCCGCCCTCAATGTGCGGGATCGCTGAGCTTAATGTCGTCACGGCAAGGTCGACCTGTTTCCCCAGAAGGGCTGTGAGTGCAGGACCTGATCCGCTATAGGAAACAAAGTTCGTCTCCATCTTGAGAAGCTTGGATGCGATCAGATGCTGGAGTTGAATATTGCTCTGCGGACCGTCTCCTGCAACATTGAGCTTCTTGGGGTTCTTGCGGGCATATTCCATTACATCCCTGGCTGTTTTGAGTTCGCTGTCCTTGTTGACCACCCAGATTATAGGGTCGATCTGGAAATTACATATATACTGAAAATCATCCAGTTCAAAAGGAACATTTTTACGAAGGCTCTTTACCAGTATCATTGAGGGAAGGCTGGTCGCCCCGATCGTGTACCCGTCAGGCCTTGCCTTCGCAAGTGCTGTCCAGCCTATCTGCCCGCCGGCTCCGGGCTTGTTTTCGACTACCAGTGCCTGTTTGTTAAGCTCGGGTGATATGTATTTTGCAACGAGACGGATAAGGATATCATTGCCGCCCCCCGGTCCGAAAGGAACTATTGCAACAACGGCTTTTGAAGGATATGGTGCGGCCATGGCAGGAAGGGTCATTCCAAAAAGTGTAAATACGACCAATACGGCAAAAATCATTTTAAAGCTCTTTTTCATCTTAACTTCCTCCTTAAATTTATTGTTGCAGATCATTTCTGAATTGATTTATTCGACAGCCTCTGCCTATGCTTAGACGAGGACTTTATCACCATCGATGATCACTTGTCCGTCGACCTCTATCCTGGGATTCCACATCAAAAGGTCATAATGGGTCGGAGCCTTTACAGTCCCGCCTAGTGTGATGCTTGTTCCGATACCGATGTGGGCTGTGCCTATGACTCCTTCGTCCTCAAGCATTATCCCGCACATTCTGCATTTGGGGTTCAGCCCCACGCCCAGTTCCGCAATGTTGTAGCAGTTGTGGTCGTTGTGGCTTGCGAGATCCTTCTTCAGCACTTCAGCCTGTTTGCCTCCTGTAATGCTTGTGATGAAACCGTCCCTGACATCTACTATGACGGGTTCATCAAGAACACCTATGCCAAGATAGGGAATACTGGCGTCCGCGACTATCCTGCCGTTTGCCGATCCCTCTATCGGTGATGAATTGGCCTCTACGGTGGGTATCGTTGAGAATTCGCCGGGTTCGACCACACAGTAGAGGGCATTGCCGCGCCTGCCTGTGATGTCGATCCAGAGGTCAGTTCCGCCTGGAGATGTCACATGGACTTTGTTTCCCTTCGCAAATGCGTCAGCGACAGCTTTGCATACGGGCTTGATCGACTGGAAGTCTGCCTCGATGCCTCCGTGGATAAGCATGTCCTCAGTAAAATCCGTAAGGACCAGGATACGTGCCCCATTTGCCGCTGCGGCCTTGACTGCATAAGTGTGTGTTACAGAATAACTTACGGGGATAAGTATCACATCTGCATGCAGCATGCTCTCTGCGATCATCTTGGGAGGTTCCTGCCCGGCCTTTTTGCGCGGCTTCATTACGCTCACTACAACTTCAGCCCCGCGCTCCACGGCTGCAGCCGCGAGTACTTTAGCAATATTCTCCTGCACCATATCCGTAATTATCAGGATATTTTCTCCTGCCCTGAGGGAGACGCAGTTATCCATGATGGTCCTTGCTCCCTGCATCATGAGGGCCTCTTTCATCTTCAAAGCACAACACTCCTTAATCATCTTTGATAAGTATATATTTTCTTTTGGCCAATTTATATTATAATACTACAATCATACAAATTTTTGTCAAGACTGAATTTTCCTGACCGGGCTTTTCAGCTGTAATTTAGGTACTGGAATAATTCATTGACTGCCTGTATATTTTCAATGTACAACGGCAATGGATGGCGATAATTTGTTTTTCTGTGAAAGAGGGATGTATGTTAATGGAGAAAAACTCAAATATTAATCAACGGTCGGGGACGATGCCATCCGAACTTAAGACGGAGAGGCTTTCCTCGCAGATATCTAAAATGATCCTGTCTGAGATCCAGTCAGGCCAGCTGCTTCCGGGAGACCGCCTCCCTGCTGAAACTGTATTGGCCCAGAAATACGGGGTCAGCAGAACTATACTCAGAGAAGCGATCGCAAGCCTGAAAAACGACGACATACTTGAATCAAAGCAGGGCAGGGGAATAATTGTTAAAAACCCCAGCCAGAGACAAGCTTTTCGTTTTTCAGACGTTTTTGAGACCATCTCAGTTGATGAGATAAACTATTTTTACGAGATGCGCGCCCTCCTGGAATCAGAAGCCGCGGGCCTTGCTGCCGTGAGGCATACAAAAGAAGACATGGCTTCCATCAAAGGTTCTCTTTTGGAAATGGAGGAGGCTGTAAGGACTTCATCCTCAGGAGAGGATGCTCACTTTAAATACAATGAGGCGATCGCGAAAGCAAGCCACAACCCAGTATTGATAGAATTCCTGGCGTTTTTGCAGAACAAGCTCCATTCACTGGCCGCTGAGCTGAGGATAAAGACCATGATGTCCCCTGAGAGAGCTGAAATTGTCCTCTCGGAACACAGAAATGTTGTTGAGAGTATTTTTTCGGGTGATCCTCAAAAGGCAAAACAGGCTGTCATCACCCACCTGAAAAATGCTGCTCAAAGGGCCGGCATGGATATTTACATGCCATAAGGGTTTTGAGAATGGATTGTATGACGATTTCCCCACGGAGAAATATAGGCTGAAGATAATAGTGGATGCGGACGCATGTCCAAAGTCGGTCCTGCAGCTTACGCTGGAGACCGGGGCAAAATATGGCGTGCCCGTGATCACTGTTGCCAGCTTCAACCACAACATAATATCTTCCCAACACATAACCGTAGAAAGCGGATCACAGGAAGCAGATCTCAAGATCATAAACATCACCGAATGCGGCGACATTATAGTTACCCAGGACTGGGGACTTGCTGCCATCGTGCTCTCAAAAAAAGCCTCCGCGTTGAGCCCAGCGGGTATAGAATACGAAGCTGAAAGAATGACCTTCATGCTCGAAGAGAGGGAGATCAAGGCCAAATTCCGCAGGAACGGCGGAAGGACCAAGGGCCCGAAGAAAAGAACCGCCGAGGACGATGCCCGTTTTCTGACAACTCTTGAGAAGATCGTTTCAGTAAAAATACAACGAAAAGACCCTTAACTTCCTTATTTTTATTGAGGAGTGAGCGTATGGATATCATTTCTGTCACTCAGGCCGTTTTTCAATCAATGATCAGATACCCGGACATAAAAATTGCAAAGGGAAAAACTACATTTATACACGGGCCGAGCGGCTGCGGTAAAAGTACGCTGCTTAAGCTTATAAACGGAACTCTTTCCCCTGACAGCGGCAAGATACTCTACAACGGCAATGATATTGATGATATTGACACCATTAGACTGAGAAGAGACATTCTCCTGGTCAGCCAGTCAGTCTTTCTTTTCTCAGCCACTATCGAAGAAAACTTCAATAAATATTACCAATACAGGGACCTGGAAGTACCTTCCAAAGAGCATATTGAAAAGTTCCTGCGCATATGCAGTGCAGAATTTCCCCTTGATACAAGATGCGAGACCATGTCGGGCGGTGAACGCCAACGGGTCTACATAGCAATATTCCTTTCCTTCATGCCGGAAGTCCTGATGCTTGACGAGCCCACATCAGCCCTGGACAGCACATCTTCGGACGTAATGATGAGCAACATTAAGAATTTTTCCAATGATAATGAGATGACGACGATCGTAGTAAGCCATTATCTTGCGCTTGCCGAAAAATACGGAGACAATATCATCGCACTTGAAAGGAGCAGGCCATAATGCGTGAGATCGCTTCTATAAGCATTATCCAGTTCAGCATCGTCTATATTTTGCTCCTTGTTGTGCTTGCCGTAATGAAAAAGGCAAAGATAAATCAGACAAAATTGCTTTTCGCTGCAAGCGTAAGGCTGACTCTCCAGCTGACCCTTGCAGGCTTTGTCCTCACATACATTTTTGAGAATCCGCATCCGATATTCATACTTATGTACCTGACAAGCATGATACTCTTCGCTATACACAGGGTGCTTTCGAAAAACAAATGCGTGAACAGGGGATTCAAGATCGCTATCTCACTTTCCCTAACCTGTTCAGGTCTTGGCATAGTGATTTTTTTCGTGACCGCTGTTGTGGGGCAAAGCATATTTGATCCCCAATATGTCATTCCCCTCAGCGGCATGATAATCGGCAATGCCATGACCGGGGTTAATCTTGCCACAAAGACGTTCTGCGAATCGCTCAGTGAGAAGCGTCAGCAGATGGAAAGCCTGCTGAACCTCGGTGTCACACCGCAGAAGATCCTGCTCCCGATGGTAAACCAGGCGCTTGAGACCGCCCTCCTCCCCACCCTAAATTCGATGCTGGGGATGGGGATAGTCTCGCTTCCCGGCATGATGACCGGCCAGATACTCTCGGGCACGCTGCCTACGACGGCTATCCTTTATCAGATCTCGATCATGATAGCCATCTGTGCCGTAGTCTGCCTGTCAGTCTTCGGCTCCCTATATTTCGGATATAAGACT